>JAFPRD010000029.1:0-2529 GCA_017401005.1 Lachnospiraceae bacterium | reverse complement strand
TCCGATTACTTCCTCGAGAGTATCGTAGGGTTTTCCAACAGGGCTTAAAAGCTCATCACCCGGGCGCAGATTACTCATAAGAGCAAGCGCAAGCGCGTGGGTTCCGCAGGTAATCTGCGGTCTGACAAGAGCGTCCTCGGTATGGAATATATCAGCATATACGGCCTCCAATTTTTCACGGCCCATATCGTTATATCCGTATCCGCTTGTTCCGTGAAGACAGGCTTCGGAAACTTGATTCTTTTGAAGAGCGGCAAGGACTTTAAGCTGGTTTATCTCGGCAATCTCATCGATCTTTTCGAATCTTTCCTTTAAGCTCTCAAGAGTCTTTTCTCCAAACTCAGCCACTTCATCCGATATTCCCAAAGAACTATAAATATTTTTTAAATCACTTTTCATCTTCTACTCCGTTCAAAAGCTTATTACATTCGGAAATCATAAACTCAAGGATTTTCTTATCATCTCTTCCGAATTCATTTTTATTTATCCAGGTCACTTCTTTTTCTCTTTTAAACCATGTTATCTGGCGCTTCGCAAAATGTCTTGTCTGAAGCTTTATCTGATAAACGGCTTCCTCGAGACTTATATCACCGTAAAGGTAGTCAAAAAGCTGTCTGTAGCCCAAAGACTGCATACTTACCGCATCCCTCGGAATCTTTTTATCGTAAAGGCTCTTTACTTCGTCCAAAAGTCCCGCAGCCATCATTTTATCGACTCTTTCGTCAATCCGTTTATAAAGGATCTCCCGCTCGTCGTTTAAAACAAAGAATTTATAGTTAAACTCAGACTCTTTATTTTTCTCTTTTTCATTATGTACAGAAATCTTTTCTCCGGTAACTTTAAAGTACTCTAAAGCTCTTACAACCCGCTTTACATTTCCGGAAGGAATTGCCTCCGCGGCCTCGGGGTCAACTGCTTTTAGCTTATCATGAAGAGCCTCTTTTCCTTCCTTAACGGCAAATTCCTCAAGGCTTTTTCTGTAATCAAGATCCGAGGCTCCGTCCGAAAAATCAACATTTTTAAGGACTGCCTGTATATAGAAACCTGTGCCTCCCACAAGGATCGGGATATGGCCTCGTTCGTAGATATCTTCTGCCGCTTTATAGACAAGGCCCTTGAATAATGCAACATTGAAATCATCCGCCGGATCAAGGATATCTATTAAATGATGTCTTATACCCCCCATCTCTTCCTTTGATATCTTCGCAGAGCCTATATCCATCTCCTTGTAAACCTGAACCGAATCAGCAGAAATAATCTCGCCGGATATAGCTCCTGCGAGATTAATTGAAATATCGGTTTTTCCCACTGCCGTAGGTCCGGCTATGATAATCAAAGGTTTACGGTTCATTTTTCTTTTATCAATCCACGATACGTTTAAACTTCTTTTCCATCTCGTTTTCTGTCATAACGATGATCGTCGGGCGACCATGGGGACAGTTATAAGGATTCTCTAGGCTTAGTAATTCATCAATAAGAGTTTCCACTTCAGCTCTTGATATCACATCTCCTCCCTTTATGGAGGCCTTGCACGCCATACCCGCTATTCTTTCCTCGATGGCAAGATAGCTGCCTCTTGAGTTTCCTTCGGCAAGTTCATCCAGTACAGTAAGAAAAAGCTCTTTTTCGGAGTGACCGTAAAGATCTACGGGTACTGCTCTTAAAGCATATTCGTTTCCACCGAAGTTTTCAATCTCAAATCCTAAGGCAGCGAAAGCATCTTGATTTGCAAGATATACATTTTCCTCCGCGCCGTTTAAAGAGACGATAATAGGCGGAAGCAGGGTCTGTGAAACAATTTCCTTTTTGCGAAAACGCTCCATCATCCGCTCATAATTTACTTTTTCATGGGCCGCATGCTGGTCGATTATAAAAAGCTTTCTGTCGTACTGTATAAGCCAGAAAGTTTCAAACACCTGTCCTATTATACGGTATTTTTTGCGATTTTCAACTGTTAATATCTTATCTTCAAATAAATCGGTCTGCTTAATGTCTGTAATCTGCGGCGCCTTGGGCTCTACGGGAGTCTCTTTTTCCTCGGGAATTTCCCTTGTCTCGGTAATCGTCTTTTCTTCGGTAATCTCTTTAACTTTAGGAGTCTCTTTTTCCTCGAAAACAGTATTGTCGGTGAAGAACTCCTCAGCTACCTTTGAAGGCTTTTCGGGCTCTTCGCTGTAAAATAGCTCTGCGGGCTTTTCTTTAAAAACCGGAACTGTTTCTGCAGGCTTTTCGCTGTAAACAGAAATTTTTCTTTCGGGATTGTTAGGTACAAGGAAAGGTTCCGGGTTAACTCCCTTTCTTGCTTCCTTTAAGCCTTCCGCCTCAGCCTTTTTTATCTCCGAGGGTTTATCAAGAACATGTCCGGGTATCATCTCCCTTGACTTTAAGGTATCAAATATAGCCTCTGAAAGTTTTGCAAAGAATCCGGGGCCGTCTGAAAACCTGACATCCATTTTTGTGGGATGGACATTTACATCCACATTTCCCGGCTCAAGCTCTAAAGATAAAAAGCAAACCGGGAATTTATGA
>JAFPRD010000028.1:0-23960 GCA_017401005.1 Lachnospiraceae bacterium | reverse complement strand
TACGGTATATTCGAAAACGGTGAGATTGCAGGATTCATCGGCTGCCACGGTGAAGGCAGTATAGGTATGCTCTATATTGACGAAAAGTACAGACATAAAGGATACGCGGCAGATTTAGAGTCCTTTATGTTTAACAGGGACTTAGAGCATGGAAGGATTCCTTACGGACAGGTAGTTTTGGGAAACGAAGCCTCAGTTAAACTGCAGGAAAAAATTGGAGTTTACGGGGGAGATAAAGTACTTACCTGGCTACACTTATAAGATTTACATAAATGTAAAAAGTACTTGCATTTTATGAATCTTTGTAGTAGATTATTAATGTTGTGTAAACAAAGATGGTCCTCTGTTACCCTAATGGTATTAAGAACATCCATTGTAAGGAAGGAGCTTAAAATGAGCGACATTATTAAAGAGATCGAAGCAGAGCAGTTAAAGGCTCAGATCGATGATTTTGCAGTTGGTGATACCGTTAAAGTACACGGCAAGATCAAGGAAGGTAACCGCGAAAGAATCCAGATTTTCGAGGGAACCGTTATCAAGCGTCAGGGCGGAAGCAACAGAGAAACCTTTACCGTTAGAAAGTCTTCAAACGGTGTTGGTGTAGAAAAGACCTGGCCCCTTCATTCTCCTAACGTAGAGAAGATTGAAGTTGTTAGAAAAGGTAAAGTTAGACGTGCTAAGCTTAACTACCTTCGTGACCGTATCGGTAAGAAGGCAAAGGTTAAGGAAATCGTTAAATAATTCTTTTCTTTTGCACTTAAAGGCAATTCTTCATTTGAAGGATTGCCTTTTTCTTATGAATTCTTAATAGCCCGGAGAGCCTATCTTTCTTTGTTTTTGTGCATAATTATGATATAATAACTGAGTATGGCTAGAAATACGGGCGGTTTGTCCTTTTATAAAAGAAAAAAGAGAATAAGTTATAAAGCGGTACATGAAGTCATCAGTTGGATCCTCAGCGTTTTGATAGCAGCTTTCCTTGGTACGGCCCTTGTTATGCTTTTCGGTATGAAGATCCAGGTGGTAGGAGCATCAATGGAACCGAATATAGAGCCCGAACAGAGTATGCTTATAGACAGGTTCAGCTATGTCCTCGGTAAGCCCAAAGTAGGGCATGTAGTTATATTCCTTCCCAACGGAAATGAAAACTCGTACTACTACACCAAAAGAGTTGTTGCCGTTCCGGGAGATACCGTAAAGGTTGAAAACGGAAGGCTATATGTTAACGGAGAGATAAGTAAGGTTTGCAGCGGGTATATATCGGAGCCCGGAATCGCTGAAAATGAGATAACCCTAGATATCAATGAATACTTCGTTATGGGGGATAATCCGAGCGAAAGCGAAGACTCAAGATCTTCGGGAATCGGTCCGGTTCCTCTTACGGATATAAAGGGACATGTGTGGTTTAAATTGCCCCAGGGCGGAAAGAAAATGGGTTTTGTCAGATAATGAGTGATAATACAATTAACTGGTATCCGGGACATATGACAAAAGCTGTCCGGATGATGAAGGAAGAGATTTCTCTTGTAGATCTAATTATCGAACTTCTCGATGCAAGAGCGCCTCTGTCCTCTAGAAATCCGGATATTGACGATCTCGGGAAAAACAAATTCAGACTTGTGATTTTAAATAAAGCGGACCTTGCAAACAAGGGCGCAACGGAAAAATGGAAAGCCTTCTTTAAAGAAAAAGGGATCACAGTTATTACTATGGACGCGAGAAACCGAGGAAATACAAGAAGCGTTGATTCGATTGTCAAAGAAGTCTGCAAGGAAAAGATAGAACGAGACAGAAAGCGCGGTATCAAAAATCGTCCCATAAGGGCGATGGTCTGCGGAATCCCCAATGTCGGAAAATCCACTTTTATCAATTCCTTTGTGGGTAAGGGAATGGCTAAAACAGGCAACAAGCCCGGAGTCACAAAGGGAAAGCAGTGGATAAGGCTCAGCGACTCCATTGAGCTTTTGGATACTCCCGGTATACTTTGGCCTAAGATAGGTGATGAACAGGTCGGCCTTAGGTTGGCCCTTCTTGGAACGATTAATGACAATATACTCGATATTCCGACGCTTTCGATTAAGCTTATTGATTTCCTCGTAAAGGCATACCCCGGAGTTTTGGCGGAAAGATATTCTTTATCTGAGGAAGACGACAGTCTTAAGATACTTGAAAATATAGCTATAAACAGAAGAGCACTTAAAAAAGGAGAGGAACCCGACAGCGAAAAAGCCGCTTCGTATCTGATAGATGATTTCAGAACGGGCAGACTTGGAAACATTTCGCTTGAGAGTCCGGAAAATGAAAATGTCAACGAATAAAAAGAAATACAAAGATGTGTTAAAGGAATTGTTCTCTCTTGCGATTCACCTTTTGATCGCACTTGGTATTACTGTACTTTTTATTACATTTATTGCGCAGAAGACTGTTGTACATCAGACTTCGATGCACCCTACTTTGGAAAACGGAGATCATCTTATCGTTGATAAGATCACATACAGATTTACGGATCCAAAGAGATTTGATATTGTTATTTTCCCTTATAAGTATGCCGAAAAGAAAAATACATACTATATTAAGCGCGTGATCGGACTTCCCGGAGAGACCGTAAGGATCGGTGAGGACGGAAGCATATATATCAACGATAAGCTCCTTGAGGAAAACTACGGAGCCGAAGTTATCAATTACAATGACACTCTCTGGAACAGGGGTAAGGGTGAAGGAATAACCCTTGGTGATGGCGAATATTTTGTTATGGGTGACAACAGAAACAATTCCGTGGATTCGAGATTTGATATCATCGGAAACGTTACCCGCAAAGAAATCATCGGAAGAGCCGTTTTCAGACTGTTTCCTTTTAAGAATTTTGGACCTATAGATTAGGATTTTACCCATGAAAAGTATATCAGAGATTACTGCTGAGTTTAAAAATGCCGATATAAAAGATATGGAGGCATTTATCGCAGAATATAAAAGCGATGAAAGAGGCGGAGTTGTTAAACTTGTTGCAAATGCGCAAAAAAAGTTAGACGCTCTTGATAAAGAGAAAAAGCGGATTTTTGAGCTGTCTAAGTTTGAGAGACAGTATGAGGGCTGCGGACTTATCTGCGGAATCGACGAGGTAGGACGAGGTCCTTTGGCGGGTCCCGTTGTTGCCGGAGCCGTTATTCTTCCGAAAGACTGCGATATCCTTTATATCAATGACTCGAAGAAGCTTTCCGAAAAGATGCGCAATCAGCTTTACGAAGAGATAAGCAAAAAGGCGGTTGCCTGCGCTGTCGGATATGCATCAAGCGCTAGGATCGACGAGATCAATATTTTGCAGGCAACGTATGAGGCTATGCGAGATGCAATTTCAAAGCTTTCGGTATCTCCGGATATTCTTCTTAACGACGCTGTAACGATACCTCAGGTTAATATAAAACAGGTGCCCATCATAAAAGGTGATGCAAAGAGTATATCCATTGGTGCGGCAAGTATTTATGCCAAGGTTACAAGAGACAGGCTTATGTATGAATATGACAGGGAATTTCCCGAATACGGATTTGCAAAGCATGTGGGATATGGTACTGCGCAGCATATAGAAGCCATAAAAAAATATGGTCCTTGTCCTATTCACAGACGTACTTTTATCAAGAATTTTATTGACTAACTGATGAATATTAATTTTGATCTGACTAATTCAAATCAAATATTTGCAGGCAAGACTTCCGGAATAAGCCCTTCGGAAACATTAACGCTTAAACCGGAAGCGGCAGATGCGCTCCTTGCGGAGTTAAAAGCGGGAGACATGCTTAGAGCACAGGTTGTATCTAAGGATGGAAACACTGTAACTATGCAGCTCCCCGGGAATCTACTCTTTGATGCCAAGCTTGCTTCCGGTATCGATCTTGATGTCGGTAAGCTTCTTACTTTTGAAGTAAAAAGTACGGGGGCTGCTCTGTCTCTATCGCCGCTTTTTACTAATCTTTCCTCAGATCCCAATGTTTCAAAGGCTCTTAATATGGCCGGTATTCCTCTTAACGAAAGATCGGGGGAGATGGCACAGACAATGATGAGATCCGGAATGAATGTGGATCGCGCTTCTTTATCCGGAATATATAAAGATGTTTATCTTTTCAGCGATTACCCTGTGTCTGATATTGTGGATCTTCACAAGCTTGGAGTGGATGTAAACGAGACAAATCTTGGTCAGATGAGCGCGTATAAGAACCTTTCCTACAAAATAGGCGAAGGGATGAGTGAGGTTTTAGGGGAACTTTCCGAGGCAGTAAGAGGTCTTATATCAGAGGGCGAGATTACCAAAGCCGGAGAGCTTTTTAAGGATTTGACAAATATAGTATCAGAAGGAAGTTTATCTTCGGAAAAAACTATAAGTACCGGAGGAGAAGTTACAAATGAGGGGGTTAATCTTGAAGAAGCTTATTTTGAACAGAGTGAAAAAGCTTCTGCCGCAGATTCAGGTACTGAGAATCAGTCCGCAGCCGACAGAGCTCTCAAAATGCTCTCAGCTTTTCAAGATGAAACTAAAGAGGATATTATTTTAAGTAAAAGCAATATCAAAAACGAAGATAACACTTTGGTACCCGGCGCTAAGGAGTACAGCGCTCCTCTTAATGAAGATGACAGAACAGCTCTTTATAAGGATCTTTCCGCATTCTCCGGAACGCCCGAAGACCTTTCCGGAAAGTCTTTTAAGGAGCTTTTTGATATCACTAAAAATCTTTTTACGACCGCTCTTTCAAAAGGTGATACAAATACCCTTTTAAGGATGCTTGGAAGCGACGGCATAAAAGATGCTGTTTTTAAAGCGCTTTCAGAGGAGTGGAGTATTTCGCCCGGAGACGTAGCCGATAAGGAAAAGGTTTTGGAGCTGTACAAAGGTCTTACAAAACAGCTTAATCTTATCAAACAGTCTCTTGAAAGCGTGGGATTAAAGGATTCTTTAGCTTCCGGAAGTGTCACAAATATGAGCTCCAATCTGGATTTTTTACATCAGATTAATCAGATGTATTCGTATATCCAGCTGCCTATTAAACTTGATGGCGGTGATAACGCCCATGGGGATCTTTATGTGTATTCCAACGGGAAAAAGCTTTCGGATAAGGACGGAAAAGTGACCGCTCTTTTGCATCTTGATATGGAGCATTTAGGGCCCGTTGATGTGTATGTTTCTATGGATACTTCTTCGGCTGCTTCTAAGCTTAGTACAAACTTTTATGTGGCCGACGATTCTATACTGGATTTTTTGAACGATCATATGGATGAACTTACTGCGAGATTAGAAGAAAAGGGTTATTCCGTAAGAGCCGGCGCTGTTTTAAAGGGAAGCAGCGAGGCCAAGGAGAATCCTTTTTCCGATGCCGCGGATGGCGGAGGAGTAAACGGACTCTTGTCTCAGAGCAAAATGATCAAATTATCGCAGTACTCTTTTGATGTAAGGACCTGATATGGCTGAAAACGGTAAAAACAAAATAAAACAGGCAATTGCGCTTGAATACGATCCGAATGATGCGGCGCCCAAGGTTATAGCCACAGGCCGCGGCGCATTGGCTGAAAAGATCATCGAAAAGGCAAAGGAATCTGATGTCCCGGTTCACAGGGACGATAAATTGGCTGACACCCTTTCTAGGCTCGAAATCGGAGAGATGATCCCTCCGGAGCTTTATGAAGTTGTAGCCGAGATACTTTTGTTTGTTGATAATATGGACAAGATTAAGAGTAAACTTAAAAGTTAAGGTTTTAAATATGGGGGAGAAAATGAATAAGCGAAAAGCAGGCAGCATGTATGAAGATGCCGCATGCAGATTTTTAGAAAAAAACGAAGTTAAGATCATATCAAGAAATTTTCGCTCGAGATTCGGCGAAATCGATATTGTAGGGCTTAAAGAAGGAATTCTTATTTTCTTTGAAGTTAAATACAGAAGCAGTGATAAATACGGTACAGCCGTTGAAGTAGTCGGCCCTAAAAAAAGACAGGTGATCTCGCAGGTTTCCGATTATTTCAGAGTTTGTTTCAAACAATATTTGAATCTGGAAGTTCGATATGATGTTATAGCAATTCAAAAGGATAAGCTTTACTGGATTAAAAATGCATTTCCATACTGCGGAAAAGGCTTTTAATTTAACTGTTTATGAAGGGAGAAGTTATGGACAGAGTTTTGGTTTGTGATGATGACAAGGAAATTGTCGACGCTATCGAGATCTATTTAACCAGAGAGGGCATCGAAGTGTTAAAGGCTTATAACGGCGAGGAGGCTCTGGAAATCCTTGATAAAGAAGACGTTCAGCTACTTCTTATGGATATTATGATGCCTAAGATGGACGGAATCGAGGCTACAAAGAAGATCAGAGAGACCTCAAAACTCCCTATAATTCTTTTATCCGCCAAATCTGAGGAAAAGGACAAAATCGGCGGTCTTGACATAGGCGCAGATGACTATATCACAAAGCCTTTTAACGCGGGAGAGCTTGTGGCAAGAGTTAAATCCAATCTGCGCAGATACACTTCCCTTGGGGGGCAAAAGGACGAGAACGCATCCGTTATCAAGATCGGCGGACTTACGATCAATGATGAAAACAAGCAGGTTTTTGTTGACGGAGATTTCGTAAGGCTTACTCCGATCGAGTACAATATCCTTCTTTTCCTTGCGAGAAATAAAGGTAATGTCTTTTCGTCTCCTCAGATTTATGAACATATCTGGAATGAAAAACCTATAGACGCCGAGAACACGGTGGCTGTACATATAAGACATATACGTGAAAAGATCGAGATCAATCCCAGAGAGCCGGAGTATCTAAAAGTTGTCTGGGGTGTCGGATATAAAATCGAAGGTGATTTATGAGAAAAAAGATTACCGTAAGAGTTCTTATAAGCATACTTATTCATCTGCTTATAGGAGCTGCTTTCGTAATAATGGCGAATCTTTTGATCCGCTCTGATTTTAAAATAAATTTTTTGGACGATGAAGTGACTTATGTCCCAAACAGCGCTTTTGCGGAAGAGTATGAGTTTGAAGAATCGGATCTTTATACCGAGATCTACACGCACCAGCTGCAGGACATAATTACTTATTGTGCCATAAAAAATGTTTTTGAAAAAAATGATAAGCATATAAGCGATACCGTAAATATTCTGGATTTTGATTATTCAAGCGATCAAAATGAAAGAAACGGCGGGCTTATTTATAATATCGATGACCTTATCAAATGGGGTAGAAGCGGCTTTACCTATACCTTTAAAGAATATACCGTCGAAGAATTTATGAGCCATTATTCTTCGCCCTACAGTTTTGATGATATTTTATATCACAGCGGAGACGATATTTACTACTATGTAAACGATGACGGACAGACTATTGTTTCCGTTAAATATCTTGACATTTTATATCCATCGGTTAACGGGCAAACATCCTTTGACTCCGTTGCGGACAACTGGATTTCATTCCTTGATATTCAAAATGCCCTTAAGGTTGCGGCGGAAAAATACGTCAAATACTACGATATGTACCGAAACGGTGTAGGTTTATACGAATTTAACAATATCAATACAAAGTATGTTTTGAGAATCGGGGACGGAAAGGACTGCACAACATATACAAATATCAAGAATGGGCTTCTTGATTATGCGGCTTTTTCCGATGATGAGCTTACCGAGATAATATCGGATTACAAAGGATTCCTTGTTTACTACCCGGATAACCTTGAGTATTCGACTTTTTCAAATGTCAAGGAGTCGGATCTGTATATTTATGTAAGGCTCTATTCCGATGAATACCAGGTTCCCATTAAGCTTTGGGCTTACGTTGAGGGAGATTACACAAAGGCTGACGATGCCTTTTCAATCGCATATAACGCCACATCGGGAAGAAAAGGTCTTACATACAGAAGCGTCGCTTTTGTATCAGCAATTTTGGTGATTTATGTTGTGCTTGTGTTCTTTATGGCGCTTACAGCGGGAGTTAAGAAAAAGGGAGAGTATTATTTCCTTTTCTTCGATAACATATTCCTGGAGATATATGTTATCCTTATTGCGGCGAGCATCATTGTTTCAAAGATCGCCTTTACCAAGAATTACACCGAGGGAATATCCAACATATACGGAGTATTCTTGCCGCTTGGAATGTTTACCAGTTTTTCCTTTTGCTCGGCTCTGTTTACAACGATACGCCGTATACGGGGAAAGTCTTTTAAGAACTTAAGCTTGTTTTACCGCATATTCCTTGTTTATCAGCGCGTCAGAGACCGGATTGAGAATCATCATAACGCATATTTTGCGGCGCTTGTTCCTTTCCATTTCTATTTTGCGATCAATTTCTTTTTGTTTGCGATCATTGTGGTCAGTTCAAAAAGAAACAACAGCCTCGGCATCTTTATACCGATCGTGGTTATGGTGCTTATCAATGTGCTTTTTGCCATAAGACAGATCAGAAAGACCCTCGATCGCAACGAACTTATAGACGGTATTAAACGTATATCCGGCGGAGATATTGATTACAAGATTGAAAAAGAAGAGCTTTTGAATATAAATAAAGATCTTGCGGACAATATAAACCATATCGGAGATGCCATCAAACAGGCGGTTAACACATCTTTAAAAGATGAAAAGATGAAATCGGATCTTATAACCAATGTCTCTCATGACCTTAAGACTCCGCTTACTTCGATAATCAACTACGTTAACCTTCTTCAGGATGAAAACATTGATAAGGAGCCTGCTGCGGGATATATTAAAACCCTCGAGGAAAAATCAATCAGATTAAAACAGCTCCTTATAGACCTTATAGATGCTTCGAGACTTTCATCGGGTACAACAGAAGTTTCTCTTTCAGAGATCAAGATTACAGAGCTTTTGCACCAGATAATCGCCGAGTTTTCGGATAAACTGGAAAACGCCGGACTTGATGTGATATTTGACGGAGAGTCAAAGGCTTCTATTATGGCTGACGGCAGACATATGTGGAGACTTATGGACAATATTTTCGAAAATGTCTGCAAGTATTCCCTTAAGGGTACGAGAGTATATGTGTCTGTAAGAGAACTTAGCGGAAAGACTCCGAAAAAGATCCTTATCAGTGTAAAAAACGTTTCCGCAACGCCAAATACGCTTCAGGGAAATGAACTTACGGAGAGGTTTATAAGAGGAGATTCGTCAAGGACATCGGAAGGCAGCGGACTCGGACTTTATATCGCCAAATCCCTTACGGAACTTCAAAACGGAAGCTTTGAAGTAATAGCCGACGGTGATCTGTTTAAAGTAGATATAATCTTTGATATATTGAAGCAGTAACGGTAATGCCTGATATAGATAAAAAAATACTAAGTCCTAAATGGACTTAGTATTATTATATCTTTCAAGTATAGCGTGCATCTTTTCGGTAGTGGCCATAACGTTTGACAAGGATGCGTCATGGTTCATAAAGTCGATGATTGAAGAGATGAACTTGCTCATATCGGCTTCCACGAAATACTTTCTCTCGTAGATCTCGGGAGGAAGATAAGTGAGGTTGGTAGTTATAAGCTTATCAAAATATCCCTTCTCAAAAGCATCGTCAAATCCGGAAAGGCCTTCGGTAAACAGGCCGAATGTCGTGCAGATAAATACGCGGCCGCATCCCATTTCCTTGAGCTTTTTGGCGGTATCTATCATAGATCCTCCGGAGGAGATCATATCATCCATGATGATAACATCTTTACCGTCAAGAGTATCTCCGAGGAATTCGTGTGCTACAATGGGGTTCTTTCCGTTAACGATTGTTGTGTAGTCACGTCTTTTGTAGAACATACCTGTGTTGATACCGAGTACGTTTGCAAAGTAGATTGCTCTGTCCAAAGCACCTTCATCGGGGGAGATGACTACAAGATGGTCCTTATCAACGGTAAGACCGCTCTCGCTTCCGAGAAGAGCCTTCATAAACTGATAAGGCGGCATAAAGTTGTCGAATCCTTTAAGAGGTGTGGAGTTTTGAACTCTGGGATCGTGGGCATCAAATGTAATAAAATTGCTTACGCCCATCTCGTAAAGCTCTTCGAGCATGTAAGCTGCATCAAGTGACTCGAGACCGTTTCTTCTGTGCTGACGACCTTCGTAAAGGAAGGGCATGATGATGTTTATACGGTTTGCTTTTCCGTTGCAGGCCGCAATAACACGCTTTAAATCCTGATAATGATCGTCGGGAGACATATGGTTTTCATATCCGTTCATCTTATATGTGATGGAATGATTACATACATCGACAAGAATAAAAACATCTTTTCCGCGGACGGACTCTTTTATAAGAGCTTTGCTTTCACCGCTTCCGAAGCGGGGAAGAGAGTAATCGAGAAGATAGTTGTCTTCTTTATATCCGTGGAAAGCGGGATCGTTTTTAACGGAATCGTTGTGAACTACCTTGCGGAATTCTACAAGATAATCATTTATTGTACGGCCCATTTTTTCCATCGAAGGCAAAGCGATGATCTTAAGGGGGCCGACGGGCATTGCATTTTCGAGTTCTGCTGTGTTAGGCATTAGGTTCCTCCGTTAATTTGTCGAAAGACAAAAAGTTCATTTGCGATTAATTATTTTACATACTATTATTGTAGTTGTCAAAAAAAGTTTGCTTTTGTTTGGCACTGAAAGGAATTTGAATTATTTATGAAGGATCATAAACATGTTGTTGGCAGCGTTTTGCTCGGTTCTATCGCTGAGGAGATGGGACTTGAAGCGGGCGATGCCATTTTGGAGATAAACGGCAATCCCATCGAGGATATATTTGACTATCAGTATTATACACAGGACGAAGAACTGAATATTCTTGTTGAGACTAAGGACGGAGAGCGTGTTACGCTTGAAATCGAAAAAGATGAGGATGAAGATTTAGGTATCGTTTTCGATAACGGACTTATGGACAATTACAGGTCCTGTCACAATAAATGTATTTTTTGCTTTATAGACCAGAACCCTCCCGGGATGAGAGAGAGCCTGTATTTTAAAGACGATGACTCAAGGCTCAGCTTCCTTCAGGGAAACTATATCACTCTGACCAATATGTCGGACCACGATATAGACAGGATCATAAAATACCATCTTTCACCTATTAATATTTCTTTCCATACAATGAATCCCGAGCTTAGGTGCAAGATGCTTAAAAACCGCTTCGCAGGGGAAGCCTTAAAGAAGGTGGACAGATTCTTCAAGGCAGGTATAACCATGAACGGTCAGATTGTTCTTTGTCCCGGATGGAATGACGGAAAGGAGCTTGAGTTTTCTATAAAAGAGCTTATGAAGTATCTGCCGGTTCTTG
Organism: Lachnospiraceae bacterium; assembly: GCA_017401005.1. Classification (GTDB taxonomy): domain Bacteria; phylum Bacillota; class Clostridia; order Lachnospirales; family Lachnospiraceae; genus AC2028. The sequence continues at coordinate 12,678 of JAFPRD010000028.1, read as the reverse complement.
AGAGCGTGTCTGTTGTTCCTGTGGGACTTACCCGCTTTAGGGAAGGCTTAGAGCCCCTTACAACTTTTGACGCAAAGGGATGCGGCGAAGTAATAGACCTTATTGAAAAGTATCAGAAAATAGCCTATGAAAAATACGGATTTCACTTTATCCACGCCAGCGACGAGTTTTATATCGTTGCAGGAAGGGATCTTCCGGAAGCTTCAAGATACGACGGATACAGACAGATAGATAACGGAGTCGGAAAAGCAAGGCTTGTAACGGACGAGTTTAATGAAGCCTTTGAAAGAGCTAAGCAGATCCCCGGAATATACAACAGGCCGGAGAGAGAAGTTTGTACAATAACCGGTACTTTAACCGAAAAGATGAACAATGAATTTGCAGACAGGCTTATGGCCGAATTCCCCTGGCTGAAGATTCATGTTTATACGATACTTAATGATTTTTACGGTCACGGAATTACGATTACCGGACTTTTGGTTGGAAATGATATAATTAATCAGCTCAAGGGTAAAAATCTCGGAAAAAGACTTTATCTTCCCGAAAACTGCGTGCGCAGCGGAGATGATATTTTCCTTGACGACGTACATATCCCCGAAGTTGAAACCGCTTTACAATGCGGGATTAGTATTGTAAAATCAAGCGGACGCGATTTTGTAAATTGTATGCTGGGGATAGACAGATAAATCCCCAAAATCGGCATTTTGAAGGAGAAATGTATGGCCGGAAACAAGACAAAACCTATTGTTGCCATAGTAGGAAGACCCAATGTTGGTAAATCAACACTTTTTAATCTTCTCGCAGGCGACAAGATTGCTATAGTTAAAGACACCCCCGGTGTTACAAGAGACCGTATTTATGCGGATGTAAACTGGCTTGATAAGAATTTTACTCTTATCGATACGGGCGGAATCGAGCCCGAGAGTAAGGATATCATCCTTTCCCAGATGAGAGAACAGGCTCAGATTGCAATAAATACCGCTGATGTTATAATATTTTTGGTCGATGTAAAACAGGGACTTGTTGATTCTGACGCTAAAGTGGCGGATATGCTCCGCCGCTCTCATAAGCCTGTCGTACTTGTCGTTAATAAAGTTGATTCCTTTGACAAGTATATGGCGGATGTTTATGAGTTTTACAACCTAGGTATAGGAGAACCCTACGCCATTTCCTCGGTTAACAGACTCGGACTTGGCGATATGCTCGATGCCGTAATAGAGCATTTCCCCGAGACCCGTGAGGACGAAGAAGAGGAAGAACTTCCCAAGATTGCTATCGTAGGTAAGCCGAATGTCGGAAAGTCCAGCCTTATCAATAAGCTTCTCGGTGAAGACAGACTTATCGTTTCGGATATTGCGGGCACAACAAGAGACGCGGTAGATACAAGGGTTACCTTTAATGACAAGGATTATATCCTTATTGATACCGCCGGCGTCCGCAGAAAGAACAAGATAAACGAAGACCTTGAGCATTATATGATCTTAAGAACAGTCGGCGCTATTGAAAGAGCCGATGTTGCTGTGCTTGTTATAGACGCTACGGAAGGCGTTACAGAGCAGGACGCAAAGATCGCAGGAATCGCTCATGATCGCGGAAAAGCTGTTATTATTGCCGTGAATAAGTGGGATGCCATTGAAAAGGATGACAAGACCATCTACAGATTTACGGAAAAAGTAAGGGAAACACTTTCATTTATGCAGTATGCCGAGATCCTCTTTATTTCGGCCCTTACAGGTCAGCGCCTTCCCAAGCTTTTTGAGACTATCGATGCGGTATATGAAAACCATGCTATGAGAGTCGGTACCGGTGTACTTAACGAGATCATGGCAGAGGCAGTTGCTATGCAGCAGCCACCCAATGATAAGGGTAAGATCTTAAGACTTTACTATATTACTCAGGTTGCGGTAAAACCTCCTACCTTTGTTATATTTGTAAACGATAAAGAATTAATGCACTTCTCATATACGAGATACATCGAAAACCAGATCCGAAAGACCTTCGGATTTGTCGGAACACCACTTAAATTTATTATTAGGGAGCGTGGAGAAAATGACGATCGTAATTAGATTTATTTGTTTGGCAATCGGTATGGCATTCGGTCTTTTTCAGACCGGATATATTGTCGGAAAGGCTAACGGTATCGATCTAAGAAACTACGGAAGCGGAAACTCCGGAACCACAAACGCGGTAAGAGTTTTAGGTACCGGCAAAGGACTTCTTGTACTTGCGGGAGATGCGGCTAAAACACTTCTTGCAATGCTTATAGTGTATTTTACCTTTGGCAGAATGTACCCGGATATGAAGCTCCTTCTTTGCATGTATTCTGCTATGGGTGCCATCATTTCACACGATTTTCCTTTTTATATGCATTTTAAAGGCGGAAAAGGAATAGCATGTACGGCAGGATATTGCATCGGACTTTGCTTTTTTAATCCCTGGATCTTTATTGTTACATTTTTTGTATTTTTGATTCCTTTCCTCACCACCCACTACGTTTCACTGGGATCGATCCTTGTTTACGTAGCACTTTTTGCGGAGTTTATCCTCTACGGTCAGATGCAGTGGCCCGGATTCGAGTATTCGCAGGATGTACTTATTGAGATTTATGTTATAATGTTTATACTTGCATCTTTGGCAATATTCCTTCACAGAAAGAATATTGTAAGGCTTGTTAAGGGCGAGGAAAATAAGACTTATCTTGTAAAGAAGCACAGAGATGCTTACAACGCTGAAAAAGCAGCAAGAGAAGCTGCCAAAGAAGCCGCAAAAGGTTCTTCCGAAAACTAAGATCGGGATTTGCGGTGAAAGGGGAAAATATGGCTGATGTTACCATCTTGGGCGGCGGTACATGGGGTATCGCAATCGCTCAGTTATTAAACAAGAACGGACATAAAGTAAAAGTGTGGTCTGCTCTTGAAAGCGAGATTAAAACTTTAAGCGAAACTCACGCTCATCCCGGACTTCCGGGAGTTAAGCTCTCAGACAGTATTTCCTATACTCTTGATGATAAGGAAGCTGTTTTGGGTGCCGATCTTCTTGTTATGGCAGTTGCCAGCAGCTTCACAAGAAGAACGGCAAAAAGACTTTCAGCTCTTGTTGCCAAAGATCAAAAGATCGTTGCAGTTGCCAAGGGTATTGAAGAAGGAACTCTTATGACTCAGACGGATATCATATCCGATGAAATCCCGCAGGCTGATGTTGCGGCTCTTTCAGGCCCTTCCCACGCCGAAGAAGTAAGTAAGTTTATGCCCACAACCGTTGTTGTAGGCTCTAAGAATAAAGAGACGGCAAAATACATCCAGAATCTTTTTATGTGCGATGTATTCAGAGTTTACACAAGCTGTGACGTTCTTGGTATTGAACTTGGCGGTTCTCTTAAAAACGTTATTGCTCTTGCGGCCGGTATTTCCGACGGACTCGGATACGGCGACAACGCAAAGGCGGCGATCATTACAAGAGGTATTGCCGAGATGTCAAGACTTGGCACCGCAATGGGCGGAAAAGCTGAGACTTTTAATGGCCTTACCGGCATAGGAGACCTTATTGTTACCTGCGCAAGTATGCATTCCCGCAACAGAAGAGCCGGCATTTTAATCGGTCAGGGTAAGACTATGCAGGAAGCTATGGACGAAGTAAAGCAGGTTGTTGAGGGAGTATACTCCGCAAAAGCTGCCAGAGCTCTTGCAGAAAAGTATGGTATTCAGATGCCTATTATTGAGCAGGTAAATATGGTGCTCTTTGAGGATAAAAAGGCGATTGATGCGTTTAATGATTTGATGAATCGAGAGCGCAAGGATGAGAATTAAATATAATTTTATTCACGGCGGCCTACTGCGAGTATATGTGTTCCAGCACCGCCTCTCGGCTGCAAGGTCCTCGTGGCAGCGGAACTAAACTCGAACTTCACTTTGTTCATTCTCGTTAAGTACCGGCCTCGGACATGCTGCTTTCACACATATAACTCACAGTCTCCGCCTGATAATAATAATTATTTTTATATACAGGCGAGAGTGTCGATCGTTTCATAAGCTCACCTCCTAGCGTCGCCTGTACTTACTGAGAGCAAGCATTGCGCAGCTCGAAGTTAGTTCCGCTACGTACGCGGGGTAGAGCCGAGAGGCGTGTGAGCGTTGAAATGATCGGCGCTAGGCGCCGTAACTAAGATAAAAGTATTATTTATAAGATAGAATCTTATTTAATAGCAACCGGATAGGATAACGTTAGAAAAAAGGATTATTATATGCAGAATTTTGAAAGTACAACAGAATACGTTGCAAGCGAGGAATTAATGGCCAGCGTTAATATCGCCATGGCCCTTGAAAAGCCTCTTCTTATAAAGGGTGAGCCCGGAACGGGAAAGACTCAGCTTGCACAGGCAGTTTCAAAAGCACTTGGAAAGCGTCTCATCATCTGGAATATCAAGTCAACTACGAAGGCTCAGGAAGGCCTTTATATCTACGATACCATCCAGAGACTCTACGACGGACAGTTCGGCGAGAGCGGAGTCGATGATATTTCAAAGTATATCAAACTTGGCAAATTAGGCGAAGCTTTTGACTCCGAGGATCAGGTTGTACTTCTTATAGATGAGATAGATAAAGCCGATCTTGAGTTCCCCAATGACCTTCTCTGGGAGCTCGATCAGATGGAATTTTATATAGGAGAGACAAAAAAGACCATCAAGGCTAAGCACAGACCCATTGTTATAATTACTTCAAATGCAGAGAAGGAGCTCCCCGATGCGTTCCTTAGAAGATGCATTTTCCATTATATCGATTTCCCTGACAAGGAGCTTATGGCACAGATAGTCAAGGTTCATTATCCAAATGTTGAGGAGAATCTGCTTAATGCGGCTATGGATACTTTCTACGATATCAGAAATATACATGATATCCGTAAGAAACCTTCCACATCGGAGCTTATAGACTGGGTTAATGCTCTTCAGCTTGGAGGGATAAGCGCGGAGCAGATAAGAAGTAAGCTTCCTTTTGTGGGAGTTGTAGTCAAAAAAGACGAAGATTTAGAGCTTGTTAAGAAGGGCGGACTTGTTTAGTGTTCTTAACTTTTTTTGAAAGCCTCAGGGCGAAAGGTCTTCATGTAACGTTGGGAGAGTTTCTTGATCTGCAGAATGCTTTGGACAAAGGCCTTTGCGGTAGCAGCCTCACGCAGTTTTACTATGTGGCAAGGATGATCCTTGTAAAATCAGAGACCGATTACGACAAATTTGATATGGCTTTCGAAGAGTGCTTTAAGGCGGCGGAGCATGAAACAGAAGTCGGCGCGCAGATGCTGCGCTGGCTTGATAAGTCTGAGATGCTTGAGCTGGCACATGAAGAAGCCAGAAAGCATTTAAACCAGACGGAAGATCTTCAGATCGACAAAGATGACGTTGAAGAGAAGTTTAAGCAAAGGCTCAAAGACCAGAACGAGGAGCACAACGGCGGTTCCTTCTGGATCGGTACCATGGGTAAGACTTCCTTCGGAAATATGGGCGGAAATGTCGGCGGTGTAAGAGTCGGCGGACAGACAGGTTACCAGAGCGCTTTTTCCGTTGTGGGCGCAAGAAAATATCGGGATTTCAGAGATGACAGGGTTATGGACAACAGACAGTTCCAGCTTGCCTTCAGGAGACTAAGACAGTTTTCCGCAAACCTTGATATACCCGAGTCGGAACTTGATATTGACAGAACCGTTGATAAGACCTGTAATCAGGGCGGAGTTTTGGGAATCGTTATGAAAAAGCCCCGTAAGAATGCGGTTAAGCTGATGCTTCTTATGGACAGCGGCGGAACAATGATTCCATACAGCTCACTACTCAACGATCTTTTCCAGTCTGTTAATAAATCAAATCATTATAAAGATGTTAAATGCTATTATTTCCATAACTGCATTTACAATCATTTGTATAAAACTCCGGAATGTGAAAACGGAGACTGGGTGGAGACGGAATGGCTCTTTAGAAATGCGGACAGCGACTATAAGGTTATCATAGTCGGAGACGCAGCTATGGCTCCCGAGGAGCTTTACTCAGATACGGGTAATTACAGAGGACCAAACGGAGGCCTTTCGGGATACGAGTGGCTTAAACAGGTCAAAAGACATTATAAAAAGGTTGTATGGCTTAACCCCAAGATGGCACCGGGTAAGGCGCCATGGAGAGAGGCCGAGACAGCTTGCAAGGAATTATTCCCCATGTATAAGCTTACTGTAGCCGGACTTAATAAGGCTATGTATGAGCTTATGTCGCCCAAAAGGTGATGGTAAAGGTGATTTTTATGAAAACAAACAGTCTTACAAACCTTATAAAGACAAGGTTTAGCGAAGAAAAGGTGGTATTTCGATACCGAAGCTTTTTTTAAATGCATAAAAAGAAAATAATTTTAGGAGATTTAGATAAAAATGGGAATTTATGAAGAATTAAAGGCCAGAGGCCTTATTGCACAGGTTACTGACGAGGAGCAGATAAGAGACCTGGTAAACTCCGGTAAGGCAACCTTCTATATCGGATTTGACTGTACTGCAGATAGCTTAACAGCGGGACACTTTATGGCTCTTACTCTTATGAAGAGACTTCAGATGGCAGGTAACAAGCCTATCGCTCTTATCGGAGGCGGTACTACTATGATCGGCGATCCTTCCGGAAGAACCGATATGAGAAAGATGCTTACAAGAGAAGACATCGACCACAATGCTGAGTGCTTTAAGAAGCAGATGGAGAGATTTATCGATTTCTCAGACGGAAAGGCTCTTATGGTAAATAACGCCGACTGGCTTATGAACCTTAATTACATCGAGCTTTTAAGAGAGGTCGGAGCTTGCTTTTCCGTTAACAATATGCTTAGAGCAGAGTGCTACAAGCAGAGAATGGAAAAGGGACTTTCTTTCCTTGAGTTCAACTACATGATAATGCAGTCCTACGACTTCTACTACATGTTCCAGAAGTACAATTGTAATCTGGAATTCGGCGGAGACGACCAGTGGAGTAATATGCTCGGAGGTACCGAACTTATCAGAAGAAAGCTCGGAAAAGACGCGCATGCCATGACTATTACCCTTCTTACCGACTCACAGGGCAAGAAGATGGGTAAGACCGCAGGAAACGCTGTATGGCTTGATGCGAATAAGACTACTCCTTACGAGTTTTACCAGTACTGGAGAAATGTTTCCGACGCTGACGTTCTTAAGTGCATCCGTATGCTTACATTCCTTCCTCTCGAACAGATCGAAGAGATGGATAAGTGGGAAGGCAGCAAGCTTAACGAGGCAAAGGAAATTCTTGCAAGAGAGCTTACCACCCTTGTACACGGTGAAGAGGAAGCTAAGAAGGCTGAGGCCGGAGCTAAAGCACTCTTTGCCGGAGCCGGAGCTTTGGAGGATGTCCCCGCTGTTTCTCTTAAGGAAGAAGACTTTAGAGACGGTAGCGTAGATATTCTTCAGGTACTTGTATCAAGCGGACTTTGCCCTTCAAGAAGCGATGCGAGAAGAAATGTTGAACAGGGCGGCGTAACCGTTAATGACGAAAAGGTTACCGATATCAAGACATCTTACGCCAAAACAGCTTTTGCAGGGGACGGATTACTTGTAAAGCGCGGAAAGAAAAATTTCAAGAAGATAGTTTTTTAAATCGGAGGTCATATGGCAAACACTGATTTTATGGAAAAGCTTGAAGGCGTTTTTAATTCAGTCAGAGAAAAGACGGATTTTGTTCCGAAGGTAGGTCTTGTACTCGGTTCGGGACTCGGAGAGTTTGCAAAGGAGATCAATGTATCTTTCGAACTACCTTATAGCGAGATAGAGGGGTTCCCTGTATCTACCGTTCCCGGACATGACGGAAAATTTATCTTTGGATATATAGCTGACGTACCGATTGTTTGTATGAAGGGAAGAGTTCATTACTACGAAGGATACAAAGTATCCGATGTTGTACTTCCCATCAGACTTATGATAAAGCTTGGCATTAAAACACTTTTCCTTACCAATGCTGCAGGCGGACTTAAGGAAGGCTTTTCTGCCGGTGATTTAATGCTTATTACAGACCATATATCTGTGTTTGCCCCCAACCCCCTTATTGGGCCCAACGATCCCGAAATGGGTCCCAGATTTCCTGATATGACGGAAGTTTATAATCTGAAAATCCGTGAGAAGATTCAGGAGATTGCTTACGAAAATGATATTCCTCTGGAAACCGGAGTTTATTGTCAGCTTACGGGTCCTACATACGAGACTCCTGCTGAGATAAAGATGCTTAAGACCTTAGGCGTTGATGCAGTAGGAATGAGTACCGTAGTTGAAGCTATCGCCGCAAGGCATATGGGCGTTAATGTCTGCGGTATTTCATGCATCAGCAATCTGGCTGCAGGTATATCCAAGACACCTCTTTCACATGCCGAAGTACAGCAGGCTGCTGATGAAGCCGCACCCAGATTTACAAGGCTTGTTACGGAAGTAATAAAGACACTTGGCTAATTATGTAAACCTGCATATAATATTATGTAAACCAATTTCCGATATACCCGGAGGTGCCGGATGTCTGAAGACACTACAAAAGCGCTTATTGAAAGCGCTTATGAAGCTTCAAAAAATGCATACTGTAAGTATTCCGGTTACCATGTCGGAGCCGCTCTTTTATGTGGTGATGGCACCGTTTTTACCGGATGCAATATAGAGAATTCATCCTACGGAGCCACAAACTGCGCTGAAAGGACTGCTTTCTTTAAAGCGGTAAGTGAAGGACAAAGGAGTTTCGAGGCTATAGCCATTATAGGGTATCTTGAAGGTAATAAGCCTGAAAGCTACGCATTTCCCTGCGGAATCTGCAGGCAGGTTATGGCAGAATTTTGCACCGGAGATTTTAAGATAATTGTAGCGAAATCTGTTTCGGATTTTAAAGTTTTTTCTCTCGGAGAGCTACTACCCGAAAGCTTTGGGGCCGAGAATATGATTTAGTAGTGGGGTTTTTTATGCCTGTTGCAATAATTATCGGAGTAATTATAGTCGGACTTATCTTAAGAGGCGTTTTCCTTGAAAGGAAAAAACGCCTTTCTCTTTATGCTTCCCTGAAAAACGATTTCGGAACAATAAGAAAAAAAGAATACAAATACGGCAATGCTCACCGGGATGCGATTTTAAAAAGGAACCTTTCGGAAGGGCTTATAGACGATATAACCTGGAGCGACCTCGATATGGAATCTGTCTTTGAGAGGATAGATAAATGTAAATCCGCTGTGGGTGAAGAGTATCTGTATTATATGCTCCACAGAGAGCATTATTCCGATAACGGAGCGGACTTTGACAGGCTCTGCGAACAGTTTTCAAAAGACGAAAAAATAAGAACTGACCTTTTATATTCTTTAAACAGACTCGGCTTTATCAAGGGATTTTCTCCTTTTGATTATTTGGATTTTCTTACAGGGAAAAAGAGCATATTTCCTATTAAACACATATTGCCGATTCTCCTTTATATACCGGCGGTCACGCTTATATTCTTTTACCCTATTTGGGGCGGAGTATCGGTATTCTTGGCAGTACTTATCAATGTTTTTTTATATTTTAAAGAAAAACGTAAGCTCGACGGGATCATGGAAAGCATCGGGCTGCTTATAAGGCTCTCAGGCGAATACATAAATCTTGCAAGAAATTATCCGGAGTACGCCGGGATACTAAAAGAAGGCCACTTTCCGGGAAAAGCAGTAGAAACGGATAGCATTATAAAGACCTCCAAAGCAATTAAAAGCAAGGGAAGGTATCTTGCGGCGTCCGGAAGCGGCAGAGTTACGCCTACCGGAAATCCGCTTGAAGTAATCCTTACTTACGTAAATATTCTTTTTCACTTTGACCTTATTACTTACGAGCTTCTTATCGGAAATCTTTGCGGAAACAAGGAACTGTTTGAATACATGCTTTATCTTTTCGGAAGGATCGATGCCGCTATAAGCGTGGCTGATTTCAGAGCATCTTTAAACGGAAAATACTGTAAGCCGCAGTTTACCGCTTTTAACGGCGATAGGAGTGACGTTCATCTTAGCATAAAGGACGGATATCATCCTCTTGTCGAGAATTTTGTAAGTAATTCTATAGATACGGAAAAAGGAGTTTTGCTTACAGGATCCAATGCCTCCGGAAAATCCACATTTTTAAGGATGGTAGCGATAAATGCTATACTTGCACAAAGTATTTATACTGTCTGTGCAAAGAACTACAACGCGCCTGTTTTCAATATTTTTTCATCTATAGCCTTGAAGGACAACCTTTCGGGAAATGAGAGCTACTTTATTGTGGAGATCAAATCCCTTAAAAGAATACTTGATGCAAACATAGGCAAGTTTCCTGTGCTTTGCTTTATAGATGAGGTCTTAAGAGGAACCAATACCGTTGAGAGGGTAAGCGCATCCGAAACGATACTTAAATACTTCAAAAAGCGTCCGATTCTTTGCTTTGCGGCGACACATGACGGGGCTTTGGCAGATTTCCTTTGCGAAGAATACGACAATTATCATTTCAGCGAAAATGTAAACGGAAGCGATGTTTATTTTGACTATGTACTTAAGGAAGGCAAGGCGGATACGAGGAATGCGATAAAGCTTTTGAAATCTTACGGTTTCCCCAAAGAGATTACCGAAGAAGCCGAAAAAGAAGCTCTTAACCTTGACTCTTAAGGCGCAAATAACTATAATTAAGATTATTAAGTACAATATATTCCCCCAAAGGAGGTAATTATGGCAGTCAGTAATTTAGGTATGTTTTTAGGATCCTTTTTAGGCTTTTTAATCACTTTGATTCTTATTGTCGTTATTGCCGGTATTGGTTTTCTTATCGGATACAATGTTAGAAAGGCTGTTGATAAAAAGAAGAGCGCTTCGGAAACCGTTTCGGAGTCTACTGATAACAAAGAAGGCAGCAATTAATACAGCTTCCGGGTCATCTAAGGGTTATTCCCGGATGTCCCGGGAGCTTTTTTGTATATTAACGGCTTATACTACCTTTACAAGGAGAGTTTATGGCAAAATCATCAGGTCAGAAATCCAAAATTATTCACATACTTGATATGCTTGAAAAATATACGGATGAAAACCACTCTATAACCACGGCGTTTATCCGCGACGAACTTGACAATCTTGGCATTACCGCAGACAGAAAAACGATTTATTCTGATATAGCCTGCCTTATAGATCTCGGATATGACATACAGCAGGAGCCTTCAAGAAACGGAGGCGGATGGAAATTAGTTTCCAGAAGATTCGAGCTTGCGGAGCTAAAGCTCCTTGTTGATGCCGTTTCTTCCTCAAAGTTTATAACAACAAAAAAGTCGAGAGAGCTTATTAAAAAGCTGGGAAATCTTGTAAGCGACTTTGACGCGACAAAGCTTAACAGACAGGTTTATGTTGCCAGCCGTATAAAGTCTGAAAATGAGTCCATATTTTATATAGTCGATTCGATTCACAGAGCGATTCAGGAAAATATGCAGATTTCCTTTACCTATCTTTCCTGGAATATCAGTAAGGAACTTGTTCCGAAGGGAAAGATAAAAAGAATAGTAAGCCCCTGGGCTCTTATCTGGAACGATGAGAACTATTATCTTGTAGCTTACGATGAGGAAGCCGGACGATTCAAACATTTCAGAGTCGATAAAATGTCTAAGGTAACAGTGCTGCCTGAAAAGAGGCTTGGGGCAAAGGAGTTTTCCAAGATCGATCTTGCGAGGTACGCCGAGAGTACCTTCGGAATGATGGGCGGAAAGCAGGAAAGTATTACCCTTGAATTTCCCGAGGAGCTTGTGGGCGTTGTTATCGACAGATTCGGTAAGGATATTACTCTTAGCAGAACTGAAGACGGAAGGCTGAGGCTCCGCACAAAAGTCGTTATCAGCGGACAGTTTTTCGGATGGCTTTCAGGACTCGGTACGGAGTGCGTAATTGTTTCTCCCGAGTCTGTAAGAAGTAATTATATTAAATATTTGAAAGATATTATAAAGATCAATTCAAAATAAAGTCTTGAAAGGATTATGAAAAAATGACCATTGAATTTGCACAGAGGATGAAGGACTATGAGGAGGGAATCTTTCAGGTTTTAAACGAAAAAAAGCTGGCAAGGGAAAAAGAGGGAGGAAAGGTTTACAACTTTTCCGTAGGTACTCCCGATTTTGAACCTCCAAAGCATATCATTGACGCGCTTGTGGAAGCGGCAAAGATCCCTGCCAATTACAAATACTCTTTAAGAGATATTCCTGAGCTTACTGATGCTGTTATTTCAAGATACAAAAAAAGATACGGCGTAGATTTGGATCCTGATGAGATAATGAGCGTATACGGATCTCAGGAAGGCATTACTCATATAGCATTTACTCTCGTCGATCCCGGTCAGATCGTCCTTGTACCTGATCCCGGATATCCCGTTTTTTCCATCGGGCCTTCACTTGCAGGTGCCGATATCAGACCTTACAAGCTCTACGAGGAAAACGGTTACCTTCCGGACCTTTCGGAAATTGAAAAGGCATACGGAAAAGACTCTGCAAATAAAGCAAAGGCAATGGTAGTTTCTTATCCTCTTAACCCTGTTTGTAAATGCGCGCCTGATTCGTTTTATGAAGAGCTTATTGCCTGGGCTAAGAAAAACGAGATTTTTATTATCCACGACAATGCTTATTCTGATATTGTTTACGACGGAAGAGTCGGCAAGAGC
>JAFPRD010000027.1:0-2579 GCA_017401005.1 Lachnospiraceae bacterium | reverse complement strand
AGGATACAAAGCGTAGTTCTGGAATACCATCGCAATGTCACGATCCTTGGGCTCTACATCGTTAACGAGTCTGTCACCGATTCTGAGCTCACCGGAAGAGATATCCTCAAGTCCAGCGATCATACGAAGTGTAGTTGATTTACCGCATCCTGAAGGTCCAACGAAGATGATGAACTCCTGGTCAGCGATCTCAAGGTTGAAGTTCTTAACTGCTTCAAAGCCGTTAGGATAAACCTTGCAAATGTTCTTTAAAGACAATCCTGCCATTTTAATAGCTCCTTTCAAGTTACGTTTTAGGCAAAACAAAAATTACAATGATTAGTATACCGATGTAAGGGGTTTTTCGCCATAACTCATTTAAACAAAGATTTCACCTCATTTTGTCAAAATTGACATTATTTCTTAAAAAATAATAAAAGAGGCGACAATTTGAACAATTTGCCACCTCTTTTATGTTCATTTTGTATGTTCATTTCCGAAAGTCTGTTCATCGCTGAAAATATGCTCATCTTCCGAACCGGGCTTCGGAATGCCCGCTACCTCGTTTGCCTTCTCCTCCATCTTCAGGAACTGCTTATTGTAAAGGCAGACGGACAAAAAGGCGGGAAGTGAATATCCAAACATCAGTATGATGGGTAAAAGCTGCAAAAAGTTGTAGCAAAGGTAGAAAGGCGCTACAGTCATCACAACAATAAGGAAAGATCTCGGCGGATTGCTGATGGCCACGATCACACCGGTCTTTATAGTACCGGGAATCGTATTTCCGAATCTTGAAAGGACCGGGAATACCATCGAAAAAAGGAAAGCCACCAAAAGGATCGCGCCTCCAAGTAAAACCTTTGCCGCCGTAGGTACAACTTCCGCGTAATTGGAATTAACTACGGCAAGGATGTATGCGGGGATTCCCATTATCGCAAGAAATATAAGCCAGATAACGGTGGCCTGCTTGAAATTCTCCTTAAAGGATTTAAAGTAAAGCTTCGTTGTACCACTGTCTTCGTCGCGTCTTATCTTTAAAAGAGTGTAGTAACCGGCGGTTATAGCTGCTCCGGCGGTGAAGACGGGAATGCAAAGTATAAGTGTAAATAAGTTTATTAGTATAAGGTCAGCGATTCTCGACAGCACAACCATAAAAGGGCTGTCAGGATTAAAAATCTTCATAGTACTTTCTCCATAGGCGTAACTCTTATCCCGCCTTTTTCCTGCTCACACGAAGTGGCGCAAAACCCCCTGTTTTTGTAAAAATCTACAGCGTAAGGAGCGGCCTTTACCTTAAAGATGAATTCCTTGTTGGTCTCTTTTACGTAGCTTCCGAGAAGCTCCAAAAGAACCGTTCCGACTCCCTGTTTATGGTAATCTTCGTCCACAAAAAGCAGGGAAAGGATATTCATATTTCTTACGGAGCCCACACCGATTATGCGGTCGCCGTCAAGCGCCACCATCATACGGTAGGAGCCTCCAAGGAAAGCCTTATATATGTCATCATCGGTTATGAATTCGAAAAACTCTTTGACGCCCTCCTGGGAATAATCGGGAGATTCAAATTTCATAAAGGTCTTCCACACCATCATCATGGCGGGCTTCCATTCTTCCGCTCTGGCCCATCTGTAATCATAAGGAGTCGTCTCAAGGAGTTTTAGAGTCTTTTGGTCAGCCACTCGTAGATATCCTCTTTGACAGTTTCCTTTTCATCTTCGTTAAGAATCTCGTGTCTGAGTCCGGGGTAGAGCTTTAGGGTGATGTCCTTTACTCCGACCTTTTCAAGAGCCTGCTTTGCTTTCAGGACTCCTTTTCCGTACTCGCCCACAGGGTCCTCGGCTCCGGATACAAAAAATATCGGAAGATCGGCGGGAACCTTCTGAAGGTTCTTTTTGCTAAGGAGTCTCGATATCAGCTCAAATAGAGTCCGAAATCCGTTTACGGTAAACAAAAAGCCGCAATCGGGGTCTTCCAGATATCTGTCAACGTTTTCTTTATTGACGCTAAGCCAATCAAAGGGCGTTCTCGGATTTTCTATCCTTTTGTTGTATCCGCCGAAGGCGAGGTTATTTATAAAGAGAGCGGGATGCTTGTCCCCGTAAATAAGCTTTTGAATACCGGCTACGCACTTTGAAACCGCGATAAGGGGCTTTGTCTGGTTTCCCGTTCCCATTATCACAGCGCCCTTAATACCGGTACCGTAGCGCATTATGTAGTTGCGCGCTATAAAGGAACCCATGCTGTGGCCCATGATGAAATAGGGGACTCCGGGATAAAGCTCCTGGGTCATTTTCTTGAGTCTGTGTACGTCTCTTACAACAACTGTCGCAGGGTCGTTCTCGCAAAAATATCCCTTGAGGCCGCCCTCGGGTACAGTCTTTCCATGGCCGAGGTGGTTGTCCCCAACAACAACAAACCCCTTGCCGGTAAGAAAACGGGCTATATCTTCGTATCTTTCAAAGTGCTCGCTCATACCGTGTATGATCTGGTAAACGCCTTTAATTTCCCCGTCGTCAGGCGTATATCTTATGGCATGGATCTTGCTTACCCCATCTCTGGAGTCGAAGTAGAATTCTTCTTTCTTCATGGGTTCCCTCCTT
>JAFPRD010000287.1:0-5592 GCA_017401005.1 Lachnospiraceae bacterium | reverse complement strand
CGCATTCCATAGCGTGGTTTAAGAATCTGTCGATAAGGATGGGTCTGTCAGGGGTAACGCCTACCGCAGCGCGCATATAATCCGCCATAGCCTCGTCATCGTAAACGACTTCCATACCTCTTCCGCCGAGTACGTAAGAAGGGCGAACCATTACGGGGTAGCCGATCTTGTTCGCGATTGAAATTGCCTCTTCAACCGTTGTAGCCATTCCCGACTCGGGCATAGGAATTCCAAGCTTGTCCATAAGAGCTCTGAACTGGTCTCTGTCTTCCGCAAGGTCGATGACTTCGGGAGAAGTTCCGAGGATCTTTACGCCGTTTTTCTTAAGCTCTGCGGCAAGATTAAGAGGTGTATGTCCGCCGAACTGTGCTATAACTCCGAGGGGTTTTTCCTTCTCGTAAATCGAAAGGACATCCTCTAAGGTAAGAGGCTCGAAGTAAAGCTTATCGGAGGTATCGTAGTCTGTTGAAACCGTCTCAGGGTTGCAGTTTACGATGATGGTCTCGAAGCCCAGCTTCTTAAGGGCCATAGCCGCATGTACGCAGCAATAGTCAAATTCGATACCCTGGCCGATACGGTTGGGACCGCCGCCGAGTATCATGATCTTTTTGTTCTCGGATACGGGATCCTTATCCTCTGAATTATAAGTTGAGTAATAGTAAGCGCTGTCCTTTGTTCCGCTTACGTGAACACCTTCCCAGCACTCGGTAACGCCGATTGCCTTTCTGCGGTTTCTGATATCCTCCTCTGGGATTTCAAGGAGCTTACTTAAATACTTGTCGGAGAAGCCGTCCTTCTTGGCCTTTGTAAGAGCCTCGTCGGAAATAAGGCTTCCCTTGCTCTTAAGGATCTCTTCCTCTTCATCAACGAGCTCCTTCATCTGTTCAAGGAAGTAATGCTTAACCTTTGTGATATCGAAGATTTCCTGCGCGGTAGCGCCCTTTCTCAAAGCTTCGTAGATAAGGAAATATCTCTCGCTCGAAGGAACGGAAAGCTTATTAAGGAGCTGCTCCTTTGTAAGAGTATCAAAGTTTTTAACATGTCCGAGGCCGTATCTTCCGGTTTCAAGGGATCTTATTGCCTTCTGGAAGGCCTCCTTGAAGTTCTTTCCGATACTCATTACCTCACCGACAGCGCGCATCTGAGTTCCGAGCTTATCTTCAACGCCTTTGAATTTTTCAAACGCCCATCTTGCAAACTTAATTACAACGTAATCACCATCGGGTACATATTTGTCAAGGCTTCCGTACTTTCCGCAGGGAATATCCTTGAGGGTAAGTCCGCAGGCAAGCATCGCTGAAACAAGAGCGATAGGGAAGCCCGTAGCCTTTGAAGCAAGTGCGGAGGAACGTGAAGTTCTGGGGTTGATCTCAATTACGATGATTCTGTCCGATACGGGATCGTGTGCAAACTGTACATTGGTACCGCCGATGACCTGAACCTTATCTACAATCTTGTAGGCCTGCTCCTGAAGTCTGTCCTGGCACTCCTTTGAGATTGTAAGCATAGGAGCGGAACAGAAAGAGTCTCCGGTATGAACTCCGAGGGGATCGATGTTCTCGATGAAGCAGACGGTTATCATATTGCCTTCGCTGTCTCTTACAACTTCAAGTTCAAGCTCTTCCCATCCGAGGATTGATTCCTCAACAAGGACCTGTCCCACGAGGGAGGCCTGAAGGCCTCTTGCGCAGACGGTCTTTAATTCTTCTTTGTTGTAGACAAGACCGCCGCCTGCTCCGCCCATTGTATATGCGGGACGAAGTACGACAGGGTAGCCCAACTTTTCGGCTATGCCCAAAGCTTCCTCTACGGAATAAGCCACTTCAGATCTTGCCATCTCGATTCCGAGACTGTCCATAGTCTTTTTAAACTCTATACGGTCCTCGCCTCGCTCGATGGCATCAACCTGTACTCCGATAACCTTAACATTATACTTATCAAGGATGCCTGCTTTGTTAAGTTCCGCGCAAAGGTTAAGTCCCGACTGTCCTCCAAGGTTGGGAAGAAGTGCATCCGGGCGCTCTTTTGCGATAATCTGTTCAAGTCTCTTTACATTAAGAGGCTCGATGTATGTAACATCAGCAGTCTCAGGGTCTGTCATAATAGTAGCGGGGTTTGAGTTTACAAGTACGATCTCGTAACCGAGCTTCTTTAAAGCCTTGCAGGCCTGAGTACCTGAGTAATCGAACTCACAGGCCTGGCCGATGACGATGGGGCCTGATCCGATGATAAGTACTTTGTTTATGTCTTCACGTTTGGGCATAGAAATATCCTTCCTTTTTCATATTAGACTTTTAACTATGTCTTGTGTAATGAGAGCAGGCTCTGCTCCCATTACACAAAACAATATCTCAGTCGCAAGCAACTGAGATATTGAAATGGTCTTTATTACTCCTCTTCGGGAGCTTTCTTTAAAATCAGGTTGGTAAGAATACCAAGAATAAGAGCACAAGCAACTTCGGTAATGGTAACTGAACCGAAGTGAAGTGTAAGTCCGCCGATACCGGCGATAAGGATTACGGATACAACGAAGAGATTCTTGTTCTTGTTAAGGTTAACATTCTGAATCATCTTAAGACCGCTTACTGCGATGAATCCGTAAAGAGCCATACAAACACCGCCCATTACACAGCTGGGAATTGAATTAACAAAAGCAATGAAGGGAGAGATAAATGAAATGATTATCGCTCCGCAAGCTGCGGTGATGATGGTGTAAACGGAAGCGTTCTTGGTAATGGCAACGCATCCGATCGACTCGCCGTATGTGGTGTTGGGACATCCGCCGAAGAATGCACCAACCATTGATCCGACACCGTCTCCAAGGAGAGTTCTGTGAAGACCGGGCTCCTTTAAGAGATCCTTCTCGATGATGGTTGAAATGTTCTTGTGGTCAGCGATATGCTCTGCAAATACAACGAATGCAACAGGGATGTACGCTGCTGCGATGGTTCCGACATATGAAGCATTAAGCTCTCCGAATCCCGCGTGAAGGAATGTGAAATCGGGAACAGCAAGGAAAGTCTTGATTCCTACGCCGCCTTCAACAAGCTTTTTGAAAGAGTCGAATGAAAGGAGCTTAATAGCATCGATATTTGCCGCATTGCCGATAAGAGTAAGGCAAAGAGCACATGCATAACCTGCGAGGATACCGAAGATAAAGGGAATAAGCTTTGCTGTCTTCTTACCGTAGGTTGAGCAAAGCATCGTAACGCCTAAAGTAACAAGTCCTACGCAAAGAGCGGCGATGGGGCTGGCAACTGCAACGCCTTCCGCGTCCTTAACTCCGCCGGTAAGGATATCTCCTACAGCGTTTCCCGCAAGTGAAAGTCCGATGATTGCAACGGTAGGTCCGATAACAACCGCGGGCATAAGCTTGTTGATCCATTCAACACCTACAAGCTTAACGATAAGAGCGATAACGACATATACAAGTCCGGCAAAAGCGGCACCAAGGATAAGTCCTACATATCCGAGGCTCATTGAAACGCCGCCTGCAAAAGCTGCTGCCATAGAACCTAAGAATGCGAAAGATGAACCGAGGAATACGGGGCTCTTTCTCTTTGTAAAGAGAACATAGATAAGTGTTCCGACACCGGCTCCGAAAAGAGCAGCGGCGGGGCTCATGTTATTTCCGATGATGATGGGAACAACAAGAGTTGCTGTCATGATAGCTAAAAGCTGCTGAATTGCGAAGATGACGAGAGGTCCGAATTTGACTTTGTCATCTACGTTGTAAATGAGTTTCATAGATTTCTCCTCCAATTGTAAATACCTTGTCTTTTGGTTGCAAACACAAGATGTTGTGTAAAAGTTGACATAATATAAGCTATGACCACTATTTACCGACATAAATAATAGCATAGCCCATACACAATTGTAAATTATGTTTATTTGCTAAATCTTAGTACCATTAATTGTAAAATAATTATAGGATATTACAAAATTTACAAAACTAATATTTTTTTCTTGACTTTAAACCTTCATACAAAAGTTTATAGTTTTCGTATCTTTCCTTCGCTATACGCCCCTCTTCAACTGCCTTTTTGACTCCGCAGTCCGGCTCCGCCATATGGGCGCATCCCGCAAATCTGCAATAAGGCTCTTCGGGCACAAACTCCGGGTAGCATTTCCAGAGGTCCTCTTTCTCAATCCCGCAGACGTAAAGCTCAAGGCTGGAAAAACCGGGGGTATCGCATATAAAGGTTTCGCCGTCGTCCCAAAGGGAGAAAAGCTCCGAATGTCTGGTGGTATGCTTTCCTCTTTCGATCTTTTCCGATATCTCACCGGTCTCCATTACCTGCTTTTCCGCAAGCAGATTTATAAGAGAACTCTTTCCGACTCCGGAAGGCCCCGCAACCGTTGTTGTCTTTCCTTTCAGATATTCGCGAAGCTCGTCAAGTCCCTTTTTCTCTTTGGCACTTACGATAAATACATTGTAACCCGCGGACTCGTAAATCCTTTTAAAGTTCTCTCCCGCTCCGCCGCCGTCAAGATCCGATTTATTAAAGACAACGGCGCAGGGAAGTCCCTGCTGTTCCAATAGTATCAGCATACGGTCCACAAGTCCCAAAGGAGGCTGTGGATGGGCTACCGCGAAAATAACAAGAGCCTGATCCACATTTGAAACTGCGGGACGTATCAGCTCGTTTTTCCTGTCGTAAAGCTCTATTACATTACCGATAAGCTTTTCCTCATCAGTAACCTCCAAAAGGCAGTCGTCACCGACCAGGGGCTTTTTCTTGTCTTTTCGAAAGACGCCTCTGGCTTTACATTCATATATGCACTCGGCGGTCTTTACATAGTAAAAACCGCCGATCCCTTTTATGATCTTTCCTTTAACCTGCATGCATTATTCCTGTACAAAAGTAACGGGTCTTGTAAATGTCTTTTTCTCGGTTGTGGTGTTGATCACCTTATTACCCTCAGCATCGGTAGTCTCCGTCTGCTTAGTAACATCGTAAGTAAACTCGATGGTTCCCTCAGCTGTTGTAATTCCGTAGCATGTAGCGGGCTTGTAAGGGAAACTTACGGTTGAGGCCTCGATAAACGCTTTTCCGTTTCCGTCCTTTACAACAAAGCTTACATTTACGCCGGCAACATAGTCTGGAGCTTCGGTAGCGCTCGGAGCGGCGATCTCGGCTTCATACTTGTAAGTAACCGCTTGGGGTCCAAGGCTTATCTGAAGATCCACAGCCGTTCCTTTTTCAACGTATGTATCGGCGGTAACGCCCTGGGCACAGATCATGTCTTTTGCAATTGTATCATTATTAACGGAAGTAGTCTTTCCGACTGTAAGGCCTGCCTCGATAAGTTTAGCCAAAGCATCCTCCGTCGGGATTCCAACGACATTGGGTACCTTAACGGTCGTATCCTCAACTCCCTTGCTTACGATTATCTGGATAGTACTTCCCTTGGGAACTGTGGATCCGACTTCGGGAATTACACCCACTACATATCCCTCGGCGATCGTGTCATCAAACTGTTCGATCTTGGTTACGTTGAATCCTGCCTTGGTAAGAGCGTTAACAGCGGATTCGTAGGTAGCTCCGGCAACTGCGGGAATCTGGATTCCGCTGACGCCGCTGCTTACTT
>JAFPRD010000286.1:0-2052 GCA_017401005.1 Lachnospiraceae bacterium | reverse complement strand
TGATTGAACCTTTGCCGCCTCCTCGAAAGTCGTAACGCTTTCGCAGATAAGCTTGGCGTCTCTTTCTTCCTCGGCGCTCACCCTTCCCTTTATAAAGACTTTTGCATCCTCATTAAGGACAGGATTGTACTTCAGATAGCTTTTTGGAAATACGATAACCTCTACGCTTCCGAAAAGGTCCTCTATATTAACAAAACACATGGGATCCCCGCTTTTGGTATATTTAACTACCTTTCCGGTAACCATACCACCGACACAGCATCTTGCGCCGTCATTTAGCGCAGTGCTTCCGGTTTCATCGTCTATGGCAAAATCCGTTGTCTTCGCGGTGGCATTCTTCTCCAAAAGATCCATATACTTCTCAAGAGGATGACCGCTTACATATATTCCCAGTACTTCCTTTTCGAGAGCAAGCTTGATCTCCGGCTCGTACTCTCCGATATCCGGAAGCTTTACGTCAAAGAATCCCTTTTGATCCTCGGGTGCAACATCAAAGAGGGATATTTGCCCCTCCATCTGATTCTTTTTGTTACGGGTAAGATTATCAAGAATATCGCCGTATACAGCCATAAGCTGTTTTCTTGTAGCTCCGAAGGAGTCCATGGCTCCCGCCTTGATAAAGGACTCGATAGCACGTTTATTTATATCCGTTCCCTGAATCCTCTCAAGGAAATCCTTGATATTCTTAAAAAGACCGCCTCTTTCGCGCTCCTCACAGATTCTGTCGATAACGGGGCGTCCCACGCTTTTAAGGGCTGTAAGGGCGTATCGGATTGCCTTCTTACGGGTTTTTACTTCATTACCCTCGCCATCAGGATCCGCCCCGTCATCATCCCAAACCACGGAAAATCCGCTCTGTCCGTAATTGATATCCGGGGGCAGGAGCTCGATTCCCATCTGTCTGCAGACTATGATATATTCCGAAACCTTCTTCGAGTTGTCTATGACAGATGTCATTAAAGCCGCCATAAACTCCTCGGGATAGTAGTATTTAAGGTAAGCTGTCTGATATGCCACAACGGCGTAGCAGGCCGCGTGAGATTTATTGAAGGCGTACTTTGCAAAATCCATCATCTCGTCGTAGATATGGTTCGATATCTTCTCGTCTATTCCGCCTTCCAGAGCACCTTTAACGAAGTTCTCTCTCTCGACCTCCATTACGTGCTGCTTTTTCTTACTCAGAGCGCGGCGCACAAGGTCCGCGTGCCCCAGGGTGTAGCCCGCAAGGTCTTGAACGATCTGCATAACCTGCTCCTGATACACGATACAGCCGTAGGTCGGTGCAAGGATCGGGCGAAGCTTCTCCGTAGAGTATGTTATAAGGTTTTCATTGTTCTTTCCGGTAATATACTTCGGTATAAAGTCCATAGGGCCGGGTCTGTAAAGCGATATACCGGCGATAACATCCTCGATATTCCTGGGCCGCAGTTCCTTCATGAAGTTCTTCATTCCGGCGGACTCAAGCTGGAATACGCCCTCTGTATGTCCTCCGGATAATGAGTCGTATACGTTCAGATCATCCATCGGAAGATTGTCAAGATCAAGACTTACTCCCTCGGTTTCCTTTACAAATCTGACAGCATCGTGGAGAACAGTAAGGGTTCTAAGCCCCAAAAAGTCCATCTTTAAAAGCCCCAGTTCCTCAAGAGTCGTCATAACAAACTGGGTAACAATACTTCCGTCGGAGCCTCTTGATAAGGGGACGAACTCGTCCGCTGCCTTTTGGCAGATAACAACACCCGCCGCATGCATGGATGTATGTCTCGGAAGTCCCTCGAGCCTTCTGCTCATATCGTAAACCCTTTTTACCTCTTCATCCGTTTCGTAAAGGGCTCTAAGCTCCGGATTCATCTCAAGAGCTTTATCAAGGGTAATATTAAGCTCATTCGGAATAAGCTTTGCTATACGGTCTCCAAAGGAGTAAGGCAGATCCATAACTCTCGATACATCCCTTACAACACCTTTCGCTGCAAGAGTACCAAAGGTTACTATCTGAACAACCTTTTCTTTTCCGTATTTTCTTGTAACGTAATCTATTACTTCCTGGCGCCT
>JAFPRD010000285.1:0-5170 GCA_017401005.1 Lachnospiraceae bacterium | reverse complement strand
GTTTCCCTCCCTATCGACAAGGCTCTCCTTTACAAGAACATGGTGGGAGCCGAGGCTGACTGGCTTTATAACCTTCCCGAGTGGGAGGAAATCTTTGATGAGAATACCCGTAAAGCCCTTTACAAAGAGCAGAAATCATCAACCACAATCGTAAAGGATGCAAAGATCTATCCCAACGATCCCTGCCCTTGCGGAAGCGGTAAGAAGTATAAGAAGTGCTGCGGCAAAAAGTAATCATTAAGGGCTAACCCGTAAAAGGGAGAGCCCTAATGTTTTTTGGGAGGTCTATCTTAAATGAAAAAGCTTGAAGAATATATCAGAAGTATCCCGGATTTCCCGGAGAAGGGCATTATCTTCAGAGATGTTACCAGCGTACTCGAGGATGCAGAGGGCTTTAAACTCGCCATCGACACCATGCAGGATCTTGTTTCGGATCTTGAGATCGATGCGATTGTGGGAGCCGAAAGCAGGGGATTTATCTTCGGAGCTCCTATAGCATATAATTTAAACAAGCCTTTCTGCCTTATTCGTAAGAAGGGTAAGCTTCCTTGCGCGACAATAGAAGAATCTTACAATCTTGAGTACGGCACAGCTACTATCGAAATCCATAAGGACAGCATTAAGCCGGGCCAGAAGGTTCTTCTCGTAGACGATCTTATCGCCACAGGCGGAACAACAGAAGCGATGATAAAGCTGGTTGAAAAGCTTGGCGGAGAAGTTGTTGGTGTCCTTGTACTTATTGAGCTCGCGGGACTAAAGGGCAGAGAAAAGATTGCAGGTTATCGCCTTGATGCTGCGATCACATACGAAGGAAAATAATATTCAGAGGTTAATTGTATGGCAGAAGAAAAAGTGGTATCAAGCGCGGCTATAGATACCAGCCATATAACTAAATACGAGGATTTTGTATCACCTGACGAGCTGTACAACCAGCTTATTAATGCTGTAAAGAAATACCACCCCAGCGATGATATTTCTATGATTGAAAAGGCTTATAAAGTTGCTTGCGAAGCTCATAACGGACAGGTTAGAAAGTCCGGTGAGCCTTATATTATCCATCCCCTTAATGTAGCGATCATTCTCGCTGAACTTGAGATGGATAAGGAGACTATCGCTGCGGGCCTTTTGCATGATGTCGTGGAAGATACGGTTATGACCGAGGCAGACCTTGAAAGAGAGTTTGGCTCGGATGTTGCTATATTGGTTGACGGTGTTACAAAGCTGGAAAAACTCCCTCTTTCAACATCCATAGACCAGTCTGACGCAAAGATTGAGATGCAGGCGGAGAACCTTAGAAAGATGTTCCTGGCAATGGCTAAGGATATCCGTGTTATTATGATCAAACTTGCCGACAGACTTCACAATATGCGAACCCTTCAATACCAAAAGCCCGACAGCCAGATCCGTATTGCCAGGGAAACTCAGGAAATATACTGTCCCATCGCCCAAAGGCTCGGTATCAGTAAGTTAAAGGTTGAACTTGACGACCTTTCTCTTATGTACTTAGATCCCGAAGCTTTTAACGAGCTGTCCACAAAGATCGAGATGGGCAGGACAGAAAGAGAAGAATATATCGCCAGCATCGTTAAGGAGGTTGGCGAAAATATAAAAGAAGCGGGTATTACCGCCAAAGTAGACGGCAGAGTCAAGCACTTTTTCTCCATCTACAAAAAGATGAAGAATCAAAACAAGACTCTCGATCAGATATACGACCTTTTTGCCGTCAGGATCATTGTCGATACCGTCAAGGATTGCTACGCGGCCCTCGGTGTTATACACGAGCTGTATAAACCGATTCCCGGCAGATTTAAAGACTATATCGCAATGCCGAAGCCGAATATGTACCAGTCGCTCCACACAACCCTTATCGGAAGCAGCGGACAGCCCTTCGAGATACAGATCCGTACCTTTGAGATGCATAAGGCGGCTGAGTATGGTATCGCGGCGCACTGGAAATATAAAGAGACTTCAGCCGGAACAGGCGGAGTTCACGGAGAGGAAGAGAAGCTTTCCTGGCTTAGACAGATTCTCGAGTGGCAGAGAGATATGTCGGACAACAGGGAATTCCTTAATCTCCTTAAAAATGACCTTGACCTGTTTGCGGATAATGTATATTGCTTTACTCCAAGCGGAGAAGTTAAAAACCTTCCCGCGGGTTCCTGTCCTATTGACTTTGCATACAGCATCCACAGCGCTGTAGGCAACAGAATGGTGGGAGCAAGGGTAAACGGAAAACTTGTTCCTATCGATTACAAGATCAAAAACGGTGACCGTATCGAAGTCATCACATCTCAAAATACCAAGGGCCCCAGCCGCGACTGGCTGAGCCTTGTAAAGAGTACTCAGGCCAAGAACAAGATTAACCAATGGTTCCGAAATGAATCCAAGGACGTTAATGTTGCCAAAGGAAAAGAGTACCTTTTAAACTACTGTAAATCAAAGGGAATCGATCTCTATGCTATCATGACTCCCGAGTATCAGTACGAGCTTGTGAGAAAGTACGGGCTCCACGACTGGGACGGTGTTCTTGCGGCGGTAGGACACGGAGCCTTAAAGGACGGACAGGTTATCAACAAGATAAAGGAGCTCTATGATGCTGACCATCAGCAGGCTCTTACAAAGGAAGAGGTACTTGAAGCAATCGCGGAAAATGCGGCTGCAGCTGCCGCCAAGCCGAGGATCAAGAGTAAGAGCGGTATCGTCGTTAAGGGAATCACGGATCTTTCGGTCAGATTCTCCAAATGTTGCAGTCCTGTGCCCGGAGATGAGATTGTCGGCTTTGTTACAAGAGGAAGGGGCATCTCAATTCACAGAACAGACTGCATCAATATAATCAGCCTTCCAGAGCTTGACAGAGTGCGTCTTATAGATGCCGAGTGGCAGGTCCCCGACAAACAGCAGGCTGAGAAATACGTTACCGAGATCAAGATTTACGCCAACGACAGAAGCGGCCTCCTTGCCGATGTTTCGAGGGCTCTTACGGAGAAGAATATCAATATTCTTTCCATGAATACAAAGACCAACAAACAAGGCGTTGCCACAATGCAGATGTCCTTCGAGATCAGCGGTAAAGATGAGCTTAAAAATATCGTTGAAAAGATAAGAAGCATCGACGGCATCATCGATATCGAAAGAGCTATCGGATAGTTACGGAAAGGTTTATATGTCAGATATTAAGATCGGCCGCATGGTAATAGGCGTTGCGGCTACAAACTGTTATTTTCTATATCGCGAGGACAGTAAAAAGTGCGTTGTCATCGATGCCCCGGACAAGGGAAAAGAGATTGCGGCAGCGCTTTCAAAGCATGGATTTGAGATAGAGGCGCTGTTGCTTACCCACGGACATTTCGATCATATCTGGGGAGCGAGCGAGCTCAGACAGGTTACGGGCGCAAAGATTTATGCGCTTGATGCCGAACAGCCTCTTTTAGAGGACAGCAGATTAAATGTTTCGGCTCAGTCCGGAAGACCTTGTACCGTTAAGGTGAACAAGTATTTTAAAGACGGTGATGTGCTTGACCTCGCGGGAATGAAGATAAAGGTTATCGCTACTCCCGGACATACCGCGGGAAGCTGTTGTTTTTACGTTGAGGAAGCCGGAATACTGGTAGCCGGCGATACTTTGTTTTACGAGTCTGTGGGAAGGTGCGATCTTCCTACGGGAAGCGGTATGACCCTTGAGCGAAGCGTTAAGGAAAAGATTTTCACCCTTCCGCCCGAGACGGTTTGCTATCCCGGACACGGAGATGAAACAAGCGTTTCACACGAGATGAAATATAATCCTTTTTTGGTTTAAAAAGGTAAAGGCAGATTAATGGCGACTAAATATATAAAGATAAATCATGAAAAGTACGGATATGATGTACTTGCTCTTTTTCAGTCATTCTATCCGGAAGATAATCATCAACTTGTTTTTCCGGGATGCCGGGAACAGATTACAAAGGAAGCCGAGGAAGTCGGCTTTTTTGCTCTTTTAAATTATGAAGACGGTGACAACGCACCTGTAGACGTATCTTTCGGCGACGGAAGCATATACCGTTATCCCGGAGGGCTTGGAAGTGACTTAAAGGAAGGCTTCGGAAACTATCTGTACGACGTGCTTTCTAAAAAGACGGGAGTTACCCTTCCCTGGGGAACTCTTAACGGTGTCAGACCCACTAAGATAGCTTATAAAGGACTTATCGAAGGAAAGTCTGACGAGGAAATAGAAGAGATATATCTAAGAGACAGAAAAGCCTCTTCCGAAAAGGCACGTCTTGCCATAGAAATAGCAAAAAGGGAAAAGAGTATATTGGATAAGATAAATCTATCCGATGGTTACAGTCTGTATATAGGTATTCCCTTTTGCCCCACAACATGCCTGTATTGTTCTTTTACGTCATATCCTTATTCGGTATACAAAAAAGAGGTTGATAATTACCTGAATGCTCTTATAAAGGAGCTGGAATTTGTAGCCGGGATGCGAAAGGAAACCCCCGATACGATCTACATCGGCGGCGGAACTCCTACTACCCTTGATGCTGAGAGACTGGAAAGACTTTTATCCAAGGTTGAAGAGCTTTTTGATCTTGACAGGGTTTTTGAATTTACCGTAGAGGCCGGAAGAGCGGATTCTATTACTGAGGAAAAGCTGAAGGTTTTAAAGGCGCATAAAGTAACCAGAATCTCCATAAATCCGCAGACTTTTAATCAGGAAACTCTGGACTTTATCGGAAGAAAGGCTTCCGTTACGCAGTTTGCGGAGGTTTGGCCGATTGCAAGAAAACTTGGCTTTGACAATATAAATATGGATATTATACTTGGGCTTCCGGGCGAAAACGAGCCGGAGGTTCGAAAGACAATAGAAAAGGTGCTTGAGTACAGGCCTGATTCACTTACTGTCCATTCCCTTGCCATCAAAAGGGCATCCAAGCTTGCGTCATGGATCATTCAAAACGGGAAGAGTACCATCAACAACTCTGACGGTCTTATGAAAATCGCTTCTGACAGTGCGAAGAAGCTGGGACTTGTTCCGTATTATCTTTACCGTCAAAAGAATATGAGCGGAAACCTGGAAAATGTCGGATTTTCCCAGGAAGGAAAAGAAGGTATTTATAATATCCTGATAATGGAAGAACTTCAGGATATTATCGCCTGCGGAGCGGGAACGGTTTCTAAGAGAGTTTATTAT
>JAFPRD010000284.1:0-9763 GCA_017401005.1 Lachnospiraceae bacterium | reverse complement strand
TTCGCTGTCATCAAATTCGAGTTCATCAAGGTACTCGTCAAAGGCTTCAGCGACCTTTTCGTACTCATCCTCATCTTCGATATAGATGAGCTGCGGCTCTTCGTCGGGATCGTCAGGATTTTCTGCGTATCCGTAGATCCAGACTTCGTCTTCGTCGAATCTTCCGTTTGTGTCCTTGGGAAGAACAACAATATAATCTTTTTCCTCAACGGTAAGAATAGTTACAACGTCACATTCAATCTCGGTATCGTCGTCGAGTGTGATGGTAACGGTCATATCCTCATCGGGGGTGTCGAAATTTTTAGCCATTGGCATCCTCCTTTGCGAAAAAACGCAATTAAAAAAGTTGTTGATGCAAATAGTATAACTTCTTGTTTATATTTTAGCAATAAGTTATAATCTTATCTATGAGCGAATTAAACAGACCATCAATTTCAGACTCTTACGGATTATATCCTTGCAAAGCCACATATACTCCTTATGGCTGTAAGTTTTCTTTGGATATTTCCTCCCTTGATAAGAATTCTAAATACGGAATTGCCATTTACGATAATTCCACGGGTATTATGATACGCAGACGTGAATTCAAAGATTATGAGCGCCTGGGTAATATTTATACTGCCCTTATACCTGATTTTGATGTTAATAAAAACAGCTACAACTTTTTCTGTAATGACTATTATATGACCGATGTAAGGGCTGAGAATTATTCAGATAAGCTCCATTTCGGCAATTTTGATGAAGCTAAAGCAAGAAAAGCACTGCTTTGTCCCGAATTTAACTGGGAGGGAGATAAATCTCCCAAGATTCCTTACGAAGATTCTTTCTTTTATATGCTGCATGTGCGCGGCTTTACTATGCACGCTTCTTCGGGCGTTAAACATAAAGGTACATTTAAAGGTGTATCCGAAAAAATCTCTCATCTTAAAAAGCTGGGAGTAACCGCTGTCATTTTGCAGCCGGCTTACGAGTTTAACGAAAACGATAAAAAGACCGGAAGATACAATTACTGGGGTTACTGTAACGGATATTACTATACGCCTAAGTCTGCATATTCCTCGAGCGAAAACCCCTGCACAGAGTTTTGCGAAATGGTCAAAGCCTTCCATAAAAACGATATGGAAGTTATTATGCAAATGTACTTTTCTCCGGATTTTCCGAGACGTGAGATTCCCTATGTCCTTGAATTCTGGACTGCGAAGTACCATATAGACGGCTTCCAGGTTTTGGGCGAAAATATGCCTATGAGCCTTATTGACGAAAGCCCTATTCTTGCTGACAGAAAAATAATAGCCGAAAGCCTTTGGGGAATTAAGACCGAGAAGACAGATTATTACGACACTTTAAAGGAAAAGCGCAGATACGCTCTTTACAGCGATTCGTATATGAATGTACTTCGAAGATTTATAAAGTCGGATGCCGGTATTTTATCAGAAGCGGCCTTGAAGATAAGAACTAATCCCGCTTCATATGCAGTTATCAATTTCTTTGACAGCTTTAATACCTTTACCCTAAACGACCTCGTTTCTTACGACCATAAGCATAACGAGGAAAATGCCGAGGACAACAGAGACGGATGCGACTATAACTGCAGCTGGAACTGCGGCGAGGAAGGACCCACAAACAGACCAAAAGTTTTGGCTCTTCGAAGAAAGCAGATTCAAAATGCTCTTATTCTTCTCTTTATGAGCAGCGGAACTCCTATGATCTTTATGGGAGATGAGATGGGTAATACCCAAAAGGGAAACAACAATCCATACTGCCAGGACAGCGATGTTACCTGGCTTGACTGGAAAGGGCTTAAGAGAAAAGGCAGCGTGTTTAACTTTATTTCTAAGCTTTCATCAATCAGAAAAGAGCATCCTTTCTACCACGGCGCTAAAGAAATGTCTATGGTGGATATTGAAGGTTTAGGCTTCCCCGAGCTTTCCTACCACGGAGAAAGCGCCTGGGAGAGCTTTGTAGATAATTATAAAAACGGAATCGGTATAATGCTTTCGGAGGGTGGAAAGCTCTATTACATTGCCATAAATATGCATTGGGATAAAGCAACGCTTTCTTTGCCAAGACCGCCTAAAAAGAGCAAGTGGAAAATCTTTTATTCTACTGATGAAGCCTCTGTTACGGAGGATGAAAAGGTGGTATTAAAGGAGAGGACTATATGCATTATTACCGCGGAAAATGTGAGCAAAAATAATGAATAAGTTTTGGAGTCATTTTACTACAATTACAAAGCACAGATGGCAGGTTAGGAAAGGCTGCTTCAAGGTGGGTTTATTTTGGCAGGGACTGGTACACGATCTTTCAAAGTATTCTCCGACTGAATTCTGGGTTGGAGTTAAGTATTTTCAGGGAGACCGTAGCCCCAACAACGCCGAAAGAGAAGATAAGGGATATTCATCAGCCTGGCTTCACCACAAAGGCCGCAATAAGCATCATTACGAATACTGGATTGATTACAACTCTCACGGCAATAAATCAGGCGAATCTATTATGGTTCCTGTACCGATGCCGGATAAGTATATCGCCGAGATGATCATGGACCGTATCGCGGCATCAAAGGTTTACAGAGGAAAGGACTATACCGACGCCGATCCTTTAAATTATTACTGGCAGGGAACTCAAAACGCCCCCCTTCACGATTACACAAGAACGACTCTTTTAAAATACTTAGAGATGCTTGCCGAAAAAGGTGAAGATGAGACCTTCGCCGCTATAAAACGAGATCTTGTTAAGAAGAAATGATAAAAAAGCTTCCGCAGATACTGATACTTGCGGAAGCTTTTAGTTTGTTACTACAAAAATGCTCTAATTTTATGTTTAATTATAGAACTGCTGTAAGCCTTTTAAAGTGGATGACATATTTGAAATCATAAGGTCGAGTATTGTAATGGCGCACATGCTCTCCATTACGACAACAGCTCTCGGAACTACGATAGGGTCGTGGCGTCCCTTTATCTTTATATCAATTTCTTCGCCTTCTTTGTTTACGGTTTTTTGATTTTTAAAGATTGAAGGAGTGGGCTTTACATAAGCTCTTACGATAATATCGGATCCGTCGCTGATCCCGCCTAAGATTCCGCCGCTGTGGTTTGTAAGTTTACTAACTTTTCCGCCTTTTATACAGAATTCATCATTGTTCTCGCTTCCGTTTTTGCCCGCTACCGCGCATCCGTCACCGATTTCAACCGCCTTTACTGCGCCGATGCTCATAACTGCTGCAGATAGTCTTGCATCTAATTTATCAAAGACAGGCTCGCCGATTCCGGCAGGAACTCCCTTTATCCTGCATTCCATAACTCCTCCAACGGAGTCATATTCCTCGCGCATCTTAGCTACGTATTCCAAAGCACGGTCGTTAGCTTCTTTATCGGGCATCGCCGTAGGAAGGGAGAGTACCTTTTCTCTTGAATAATTTGAAAGGTCGGCTTTTACGGGGCCGATTTGAGTAGTATAGCATTCCACTTTAATTCCTAAAGAAGAAAGTATCTTAGATGCAATGGCGCCTGCTGCCACGCGACCTATTGTTTCTCTTCCCGAGCTTCTTCCGCCGCCCCTGTAATCTCTGAAGCCGTATTTTGCATCAAAGGTATAGTCCGCATGCCCGGGTCTGTAGTAGGAAGCAATCTCACTGTAATCCGAAGATTTCTGCGAAGTATTCCTTACAACAAGAGCAATCGGAGTTCCGGTAGTTTTTCCTTCGAAAACTCCGGATAGGATCTCTACCTCGTCATCCTCCTTACGGGGAGTGGAGAGGGGGTTAAAACCGGGCTTTCTTCTGTCGAGAAATACCTGAATGTCTTCTTTTGAAAGCGTAAGACCCGCGGGAACGCCGTCTATTACCGCGCCGAGAGCGACACCGTGAGATTCGCCGAATGTGCTTACTTTAAAATTGTTGCCAAAACTTGAGCCTGCCATAAGTAACCTCGCTATTAAACATTTATTAAAAAAACGCATTTTCTCCCTGATTCATAATATATCAAAAATTATTAATTGAAAATATGCTTTTTAATAAAGATAACTTGTGCTAAAATAATTCTGATTAAGCATGGCAATTTAATGAGAAGGATGTGATATATATGGCAGAAAGCAAATATATAGCTTACGTATCATCATATACAATGGGAGATCGCCACGGTATCCGTATTTACGATGTGGATATGCAGGAAGGCAGATTCTACGAAAAGGACAAGGTTGAGATTACAAACTCATCCTACCTTAGCGAGTCTCATAACAGAAAATACCTCTACTCTATTACCGATACCGGTGTTGAGGCTTTCAAGATCTGTAAAGACGGAAGACTTGATTTTATTAACTGGTGTTCAATAAACGGTATGAGAGGCTGCTATCTTGCAACCGACTATACCGATAAATACTTATTTGTTGCCGGATACCATGACGGAAAGCTTACCGTGCTTTCCTTAAACGACGACGGCTCCATCGAAAAGATTACCGATGAGATTTATCATAAAGGCATGGGAAGCGCGGCAAACCGTAATTTCAGACCTCATATCAACTGCGCAAGAATGACTCATGACAATAGGTTCCTTCTTGTAGCCGATCAGGGAATGGACCATGTTAATGTTTATGGTTTCGATCCCGTAAACGGAAAGGTTAAGCTTGTGGACATCATCCGTTCCGAGCTTGAGTCCGCTCCCAGACATATTAAGATTTCAAAGGACGGACATATCATCTA
This sequence comes from Lachnospiraceae bacterium, assembly GCA_017401005.1. Taxonomy (GTDB): domain Bacteria; phylum Bacillota; class Clostridia; order Lachnospirales; family Lachnospiraceae; genus AC2028. Next base: position 5,067 of record JAFPRD010000284.1, on the reverse strand, counting down.
CATCCTTCACGAGCAAAAGTGCTATATCGATGTATACGAGTATGAATATAGAAATGAGCTGCCTTTCTTCAACAAGATCCAGACAAAGACAATCGTTCCCTGGGAGTCCGGTACAAACGCAGTAAGTGCTTTTTCATTCTCTCAGGACTACAAATATCTTCTTACGAGTATCGCCGGAGAAAACTCTGTTGCCGTTTACGATGTGGACGAAAAGACCGGTAAACTTAAAGAGAATTTCATCCTTCCCATCGCCGGCGAATACCCCAAGGATGCCGAGATCTTTCCCGGAAACAAGTTCCTTGTATCTTTAAACCACGAAACAGATACAATGACATTTTTCAAGGTTGATCTAAAAGCGCATACCCTTATTATGAATGGAAAGCCTCTTTCTGTTCATACACCTAACTGTATATTATTCCATAAGCTTTGATTTAGATTGGACCTACCTTTTTATGTACTTAACGAAACAGGAAAAGTTCAGGCAGAAACTTAAAAATTTTGCCAGAAAAAACTTTATATGTAAGATAATCGTTTCTCCTCTTAGAGGGATTACGGAACTTGTTTTCCTTATCCACAACTCTTTCGGGCGAAACGCAAAAAAGATAGGAGTTGCTTTTATAAGCATACTCCTATTTCCTGTGTTCAGCTCTTTTTCTTTCGGAACGGATTCCTCCGAAAACGCGGAAGGCTGGACTATAGATTTTGAGATGCTTGACGATTCCGTATTCCTTGCGGAAAAATCCGAAGAGGACGCCCTCCTTCTTGCGGACAAAGCGGAAGAGGAAACCACCGAGCAGGAACAGATCCTCGAGATGAGCGTAAGTGAGTCCGGAGATATTTCCAAAGAAGACTTATATCAGGCAGATGAGATTATTAACGAATATATCGTTGAAGTGGAGGACGACGAAGAGACTCCCGCGGCGCCTAAGATAACCGAAGGTGATAATAAAGATTACAAGGATTACAAGTTTGATTCAAGTGACTGGAGGCTTATCCTTATCAACAAATCACACTTCATCCCGGACGATTACGAGGTGCCACTCGGAACCATCTACGGAGTTCACCAGTGCGATAAGAGGATAATTCCCGATCTTGTTGAGATGCTTAAGGCTGCTAAGGCAGACGGCGTTAACCTTTCAATCAGAAGCCCCTATAGAACCTCAGCTTTGCAGGTTCTTCTATACAACAATAAGATCACAAAGTTCATGAACGCGGGTATGAGCTACCTCGAGGCTTATAAGCTTGCGGGTCAGGCGGTTACGATTCCCGGAGCCAGCGAGCATGAAGCCGGACTTTCCCTTGATATCGTAAGCGATACATACACATCCCTTACGGAAGGTTTCGGAGAGACCGCCGCCGGAAAATGGCTTGCGGAAAACGCGCATTATTACGGCTTTATCTTAAGGTATCCCGCGGATAAAGAGTACATCACTACAATCGAGTATGAGCCCTGGCATTTCAGATATGTCGGCGTTGAAGCCGCTACCGTTATGTATAACGAGGACCTTACTTTGGAAGAATTTTGGGAGATTTATCTTGAGCAAGAATAAATATACGCTTTTAAAGGTTGAGGGCAGAGCCAAGAGAGCTGAGTTCGAAACGGTTCACGGCACAGTCCAGACGCCGCTTTTTATGAATGTAGGTACAGTCGGAGCCATAAAAGGCGCGGTATCTACGGAAGATCTTGAAAATATCGGATGTCAGGTCGAGCTTTCAAATACCTATCATCTGCATGTCCGTCCCGGCGATAAGCTTATTAAGGAGATGGGCGGACTTCATAAATTCATGAGCTGGAATAAGCCAATCCTTACCGATTCAGGCGGATTTCAGGTATTTTCCCTTGCGGGACTTCGTAAAATTAAAGAAGAGGGCGTTACTTTCCATTCCCACGTCGACGGACGTATTATTTTTATGGGCCCCGAGGAAAGCATGCAGATACAGTCAAATATCGGATCGACCATAGCTATGGCTTTCGACGAATGTCCTCCATCCAAAGCTGATAAATCCTACGTTCAGCCTTCTGTTGACAGAACGACCCGCTGGCTTGAAAGATGTAAGGCCGAGATGGACAGGCTTAACAGTCTTGAAGATACGATAAACAAGGACCAGATGCTCTTCGGAATCAATCAGGGCGCTGTTTTCCCGGATATACGTATCGAGCATGCAAAGCGCATTTCCGAGTTTGATCTTCCGGGTTACGCTGTGGGCGGACTTGCCGTCGGCGAAACTCATGAAGAGATGTACAACATATTGGACGAAGTTGTCCCTTATCTTCCCCAGGATAAGCCCACGTACCTTATGGGCGTCGGAACTCCGGCAAATATCTTAGAGGGCGTTGAGAGGGGAATCGACTTTTTCGACTGTGTATACCCTGCAAGAAACGGTCGTCACGGACATGTTTATACAAAGTTTGGCAAGATCAATATAAAGAATGCCAAGTATGCAAACGACGACAGACCGATAGAGGAAGGCTGCGGATGCCCCGCCTGCAGGAGATATTCAAGAGCGTATATAAGGCATCTTCACGTAGCAGGAGAAATGCTGGGCCTCAGACTTTGCGTACTCCATAATCTTTACTATTACAACCATCTTATGGAGGATATCAGAAACGCTCTTGATGAGGGAAGGTTTGCGGAGTTTAAGAAAAATGCCCTTGCTCAGATGGAAGCGGGAGCGGACTGATTTTAACATTAAATTAACTTTGTTTATGAAATAATTCTAAAATGCTTGCTAGCATTTAAAAATTTGTGTATGATAATATCTGCGCGAAAAAATAAATAAAAATGTCATTTGTATATGACTACATTTGGAGGGTTCTATGAATTATTTGGTTCTACTGACTGAAACCACAGAAGCTGCTGCCGAGGGAGCACAGGCCGGCACCAATTGGGCCAGCATGATCGGTATGATCGCTATCTATGCGGTAATCATCTTCGCGATGTGGTTCTTCTTTATGCGACCTCAAAAGAAAGAGCAGAAGCGAGTTAAAGAGATGCTCAATTCTATGGACGTTGGCGATTGCGTTTTGACTACTTCCGGTTTCTACGGCATTATCATTGATATCTCAGACGATACTGTTATTGTCGAGTTTGGTAACAATAGAAACTGTCGTATCCCTATGGACAAAAGTGCCATCAGCAAAGTTGAAAAAGCTGACCAGGGATCAGGAGCTGAATCAAAATAAGATAAGCAATTATTTGGGACAGCTTAAACGGCTGTCCTTTTTTGCTACATAAAAAAGCCGTTGGCTTTGTAATATCAAGGAGGAAGATTATGGTTTTGAATATCACTTGCATTCCCGGAGACGGAATCGGACCCGAGATTGTCTCTCAGGCAAAGAAAGTTCTTGAGGCTGTTGCTAAAAAGTATGGCCACGAGATGAAGTTTACGGATATTCTTATGGGCGGTGCATCGATCGATGCCTGCGGAGAGCCTTTAACAGACGAAGCTATCGCTACCGCAAAGGCTGCGGACGCCGTACTTATGGGCTCAATCGGAGGAAATACTTCAACCTCTCCCTGGTACAAGCTTCCTCCCGAGAAAAGACCTGAAGCAGGCCTTTTAAAGATAAGAAAAGCTCTTAATCTTTTTGCAAATTTAAGACCCGCTTATCTTTATGAAGAGCTGGCTGCGGCCTGCCCTTTAAAAGAGGAAATCTCAAAGGCCGGTTTTGATATGCTCATTATGCGAGAGTTAACCGGTGGTTTGTACTTCGGAGAAAGAAAAACGGTTGAAGAAAACGGAGAGCTTAAGGCTATCGATACATTAACTTACTCTGAGTCCGAGATCAGACGTATCGCAATCAAGGGATTCGAGATTGCAAGAAAGCGCAGAAAAAAAGTTACTTCCGTTGACAAGGCAAATGTTCTTGACTCTTCAAGGCTTTGGAGAAAGGTTGTAAATGAAGTTGCTGCAGATTATCCGGATGTCACGGTTGAGCATATGCTCGTCGACAATTGCGCGATGCAGCTTGTTAAAGACCCCGCTCAGTTTGATGTCATCCTTACGGAGAATATGTTCGGAGATATCTTATCCGACGAAGCAAGTATGGTTACCGGATCCATCGGAATGCTCTCAAGCGCAAGCCTTAACGATACGAAGTTCGGTCTTTACGAGCCAAGCCACGGCTCCGCACCGGACATTGCAGGGCAGGACATTGCAAACCCCATTGCAACGGTACTTAGCGCAGCAATGATGCTTCGCTATTCCTTCGATCTTGACAAGGAAGCTGATGCGATTGAGGGAGCTGTAAGGCAGGTGCTTAAAGATGGATATCGCACGGTGGATATTTATTCTGAGGGCATGAAGAAGGTATCTTGCTCGGAGATGGGAGATTTGCTCTGCGAACGCGTTTGATATTATATATATTCAGATAAGGAGAAAACTATGCGTAGTGACAATGTAAAAAGCGGGGTTGAACATGCACCTCACAGAAGTCTTTTTAATGCACTCGGTTTTACTGAGGAAGAAATGAAAAAGCCCATGATCGGTATCGTAAGCTCGTACAACGAGATCGTACCGGGTCATATGAATCTTGATAAGATAGTTAATGCCGTTAAGCTTGGCGTAGCCGAGGCGGGCGGCGTACCTGTTGTATTCCCTGCAATCGCTGTCTGCGACGGTATTGCGATGGGACATGTTGGAATGAAGTATTCTCTTGTAACAAGAGATCTTATTGCAGACTCTACCGAGTGTATGGCTCTTGCACATCAGTTTGACGGTCTTGTAATGGTTCCCAACTGCGACAAGAACGTTCCCGGCCTTTTGATGGCAGCCGCAAGAATCAATGTTCCTACCGTTTTCGTATCCGGCGGACCGATGCTTGCAGGTCACGTAAAGGGTCAGAAGAGAAGTCTTTCTTCGATGTTCGAGGCTGTAGGAGCGCACGCAGCCGGAAATATGACGGAAGAGGAAGTTTGTGAATTTGAGCAGAAGGTTTGTCCTACCTGCGGATCTTGCTCCGGAATGTATACCGCAAACTCTATGAACTGTTTAACAGAGGCTCTCGGTATGGGACTTCGCGGAAACGGAACAATCCCGGCAGTTTATTCCGAGAGAATCAAGCTT
>JAFPRD010000283.1:0-4849 GCA_017401005.1 Lachnospiraceae bacterium | reverse complement strand
GCCGGCAACTTCACCATCGTAACCGCTATGGCAAACGATCCTTCTCTTATGGCAAATAAGTTCAAGGCAGAAGACGGAGCCGAGCAAAACGACCTTATAGAGCACTTACGGGCAATCGCAACTGATAAAGAAGTCCTCTCCTTCAGAGGAACAAGCGCGGACAAGTTTTTACAGTCTGTTTTATCGGACATCGCTTTAAACTCCGCAAGCGCCCGTACCTTCGAAAAGAGTTACACAAACATCTCCACAAGCATCGATACCAAGAGGCTTTCGATCTCCGGTGTCGACGAAGATGAAGAGGCTGTAAACCTTGTTAAATTCCAGAACGCTTACAACCTTTCATCAAAGATGATCCAGACCTTCCAGGAGATTTACGACCGCCTCATCAACCAGACAGGAGTATAGGCTTATGAGAATCACGAATAAAATAATGCAGAGGAACTCCCTCACAAATATTAACTCCAATAAAGAGCTGCAGGACAATCTTACAACCCAGATGTCTACGCAGAAAAAGATAAACCGTGCATCGGATGACCCGGTTATTGCGATTCGTGCCCTCAGACTAAGAAGCAACGTTACCGAGGTAACCCAGTACTACAGCAAGAACATCCCCGACGCAGACAGCTGGCTTCAGGTAACAGAGGACGCTTTAAAGAACACCTCAGCTATCGTAACCAAGATGATCGAGCAGGCGACAAGAGGATCCAATGGTGATTTAACCAGCAGCGACAGAAAGATCATCTTAGAGCAGCTTCGCGCTTTGGGAGACGAAGTCTACAAGACAGGTGACGCAAGCTACGCCGGAAGATACGTATTTACCGGGTACAGAACAGACACTTCTCTTAGCTTCCAGGAAGAGACCAAGAATATAAAATATACGATCACAGAGCAGCTTGATAAATCCGCTATAAGCGATATGACAAGCGTAAATATCGGAGCCCTCGGAAAGTGGACAAGCGCCAACTACGATACCGACACGGATCTTCAGTCCTTAAACGAGAGCGGCGTTACTACCGCTGATGTACACAGGATCAGACTTGCCTACGAGGACCTTGATGAGGGAAGCGAACTTAAGATCGGGTATACCGACGGGACCGGCGCGACTCAGGAAATTCCCGCCGCTTATAATGTAAACTCTACGGATATTACAACACTGGGAATGGATCCTTATGCTTATGTTGCGAACAACGCTGACGCCGTAGTCCTTGTAAGAGATACGGGAGAGCTTCTTATCGGAGAAAACGTATACCGCAAGCTGATGGATACTAAGGATGATCCTACAACCGCTACCACAAACGAGGCTGAGATCCGTATCACATACCAAAAGACCAATTTCGCGGCAGACGATTTAAGACCTGAGCACTACTACGCATGCGAAGGCCAGAAGCTTATAGAGGATACCACTACCGGAAATATGGTAAACGATGGTGATCCTATAAAGTACAATCAGGATTACTTAAAGGGAATCGTTGATAAACAGTCCATCGAGTATGACGTCGGATTTAACCAGACCATCCGCGTTAACTCTACTGCGGACGAGTCCTACAACCTCGGTATCGGAAGAGAGGTTGACGACCTTGTAAGAGCTCTTCAGAACGTCATCAACCTTGAGGAGACAAAAGCCAGCATCGAAAAGAAGATCGCAAATACCACGGATGAGGCAAAGCTTACAATCCTTAACAACCAGCTTGTAGCCGCAAACAAGGCTTACGACTACGCAAAAGACCTTTGCCAGAAGAGATTCGAGAGCGGCATCACATCCTTCCAGGGATACCTTGATGACACCTCTCTTGCTATCACAAACGTAGGTACAAGATCCAGCAAACTTGAGCTTATCCAGAGCCGTATGCAGAACCAGAAGACAACCTTCGAAACCTTAAAGAGCCAAAACGAGGACATCGATATCACAGAGGTTGCGATCCAGCTCTCAAGCTCCGAGATGACCTACCAGGCCGCGCTTACCGCAACGGGCAAGATCATCCAGAACACACTGCTTAACTACATCTAAGATACATTAGGCGCGTTATAAAGTTCGCAGATAAGTGCGCCGATATATATTTTGTGGTAAAATATTTTTATCATTACAGTAAAACGCTCCGCGAGGAAGCGAGTTAAAACTTATTGTGCATGAGGCACAGGCAAACATGAAGTTTGCCGGAAAGGAGAATCATGAAGATTGAAACAAGAATTTTCGGTGAGATCGACATCGCAGAAGAGAAGATCCTTACTTTCGAGAAAGGCATCATCGGATTTCCCGACCTTAAGCGCTTTACACTTATTCATGACGAAGAAGTAGGCGCAAACGCAGGTATCAGATATCTGCAGTCTATGGACGAGCCCGCATTCGCGCTCCCCGTAATGGACCCCCTTGTAGTTAAGCCCGATTACGACCCCGAGGTTAACGATGAGCTTTTAAGCGGACTTGGAGAGCTCAATGAAAATAACCTTCTCGTACTCGTAACCGTATCCGTTCCCTCGGATCTTACAAAGATGACCGTAAACCTTCAGGGACCCATCGTCATCAATGCCGAGGAGCGCAAGGCAGCGCAGATCATCGTCGACAGCTCCGAGTATCCCGTAAAGTTCCCTATTTACGAGATCTTAAAGAGCAGAAAGGATGGTGAGTAATATGTTAGCACTGTCCAGAAAAAAGAACGAAGCGCTTATCATCAACAACAATGTTGAAGTTACCATCCTTGAGATCAAGGGCGACCAGGTAAAGATCGGTATCAACGCCCCCAAGGAGATTCCCGTATACCGTAAGGAGGTTTACCTCCAGATTCAGAACGCCAACAAAGAGGCTGCCACAGAGGTCGGCGGACTCGAGGCTCTCAAAAATATCTTCGGCTAAGGGTAGCAATAAAGATTTAAGGTACGCTGCTAAAAAGTGGCGTACCTTTTGATTTTAGAGAAAATTTAGGGTATTTTGCCCTAAGCGGGGGCTTTTTACTTGACATGGCCGTCAAATGACAGTAAAATATTGTGGCATATCGAATAAACTCGCACATTTCTTGTAACAGGAAGGGGTTTTAAAACAATGGAAAAGAAGAACATTCTTACTTACGAAGGTCTTACAAAATACGAAGAGGAGCTTCATAACCTTAAAGTCGTAAGACGTCAGGAAGTTGCTCAGAAGATCAAGGAAGCCCGTGAACAGGGTGACCTTTCGGAGAACGCAGAGTACGATGCAGCTAAAGACGAGCAGCGCGACATCGAAGCCCGTATTGAAGAGCTCGAGAAGATCCTTAAGAACGCAGAAGTCGTTGTAGAGGATGAAGTAGATCTCGACAAGATCAATGTAGGATGTAAAGTTAAGCTTATTGACCTCGAGTTTTCTGAAGAACTTGAGTATAAGATAGTAGGTTCCACCGAGGCCAACAGCCTTGAAGGAAAGATTTCAAACGAGAGTCCCGTAGGACGTGCACTCATCGGACATAAAGTAGGCGATGCTGTGGATGTTGAGACTCCTGCAGGCGTTAGCAGCTACAAGATTCTCGGAATTGAAAGATCGGCACAGTAATCAGTTGAAAGAGGTAGTATTTTGGCAGAACAGAACAATCAAAATCAGCAGCCACAGGATATTAACCAGCTTTTAAAGGTTCGCCGCGAAAAGCTCGCAGCCTTACAGGAAGCAGGTAAAGATCCCTTTGTAATTACGAAGTATGATCAGACTTACCACACAGACAGGGTTAAAGAAGAGTACGAAAAGCTTGAAAAAGAGCTTCTCGGCGACAGACCCGAAGTTAACGTGGACGGTCTCGACGAGCAGGCTGCCCGTGAGGCCAAAAAGGCCGATTACAACGAGCGCCGAGAGATTATGGATGCGCATCCTATAAATGTCAGCATCGCAGGTCGTATGATGTTCAAGCGCGTTATGGGAAAGGCCTCATTTTGTAATATCCGCGACCTTAAGGGCGATGTACAGGCGTACGTATCCAAGGACAGCGTTGGCGAAGAAGCATACGCTGACTTTAAGAAGAGCGATATCGGCGATATCTACGGTATTAAGGGATACGCTTTCAGAACTATGACCGGAGAGATCTCCGTACATGCCTCTGAGATTACTCTTCTTACAAAGAGTCTCCAGATTCTTCCCGAAAAGTTCCACGGACTCACCGATACCGATACAAGATATCGTCAGAGATACGTTGACCTTATTATGAATCCCGAGAGCAAGGAAGTATTCGTTAAGCGCTCAAAGATAATCCGCGAGATAAGAAACTTCTTAGCAGACCGTGACTTTATGGAGGTTGAGACTCCTACCCTCGTACACAACGCAGGCGGAGCCGCTGCAAGACCTTTCGAGACTCATTACAATTCCCTCGACGAGGACGTAAAGCTTCGTATTTCTCTTGAGCTTTACTTAAAGAGACTTATCGTCGGCGGACTCGAGAGAGTATTCGAGATCGGCCGTGTATACAGAAACGAAGGTATCGATACAAGACACAACCCTGAGTTTACCCTTATGGAGCTCTACCAGGCATATACCGATTACAACGGTATGATGGAGCTTACCGAGAGTATGTTCAAGTATCTTGCTCAGGAGGTTTGTGGTACCACAACCATCACATACCAGGGAACCGAGATCGACCTCGGAAAGCCTTTTGAAAGACTTACGATGACCGAAGCGGTCAAGAAATATGCCGGCGTGGATTTCGACGATCCCGCGCAGGTACCCGATGACGAGGCAGCTAAGCGCCTTGCAAAGGAAAAGGGTATCGAGTTTGAAGAGCGCCATAAAAAGGGCGACATCCTCAACCTCTTCTTCGAAGAGTACTGTGAGGACAAGATGGTACAGCCCACATTCATTATGGACCATCCCATCGAGATTTCTCCTCTTACCAAGAAG
>JAFPRD010000282.1:0-2009 GCA_017401005.1 Lachnospiraceae bacterium | reverse complement strand
CTTCTTCACTCTTGAGGATATATACAAGTGTTGTCTTCTCAAGCGTCATCGCACTGATTGTCTGCGGCAACAGCAGCAGGGCGCAAAGTACTGCGCCCGCTGCCGGTATTATTTTTCTCATCATTTGATTTTTCATCTTTTCATTCCCCTCTTTGTAGAACTCTCTTTTATCTGTTCTTTACCTTTACGTGAACATCTTTGCTTATTCCCGCGCAGCTGAGAGTAACATATGCATCACCTGCGTGATCGGCTCTGTAGTGACCGCCCTTGCCTTCGAGCGCTCCGCTCATCGGGCTGTATTTGATCTCATGGTATGCTGCTGTTTCTCCGTTGTCTTTAACGGCTCTTCCGCCTATATCTATCGTATCTCCGACATAGACCTCTTGATAGGTATCAACATCGATACGGCTGGGCAGACTGTATTTTATCTTGGATATCTTACTGTCCACAACATTACCGTGCCCGTCATTATACACAACTTTGACGGAGTATGTACGCTCCTTACCTCTCTTAAGGCTCTTGTCCACAAAGTTTGTTGATTTAGTCTCTTCCCATGAATAACCATTATCTTTGCTGTACTTGTATGTCAGGTAATCACTGTAGTCCTTATCATTCTTGCTCAGACTCCACTTAATCTTGATATTCGCATTGGTACCGGTCCAAGTACCGCCAAGACCTGTAACAGGCATAGGCTGATTCCTGATCTGCTTCGTATACGAGAATATGAAACTCGAGGATTCCTTGGCACCCTGTATCAAATAGTAATAATAACTGCCGACTTCGACCGTAGTATCTTCAAATGTCTTCTTGCCGGTGGACTTTCCGTCTCCGGGTACAATGTCGACAAGTTGCCATCCACCGCCCTCTCCGTACTTGGCAAAGAAGGTTTTCCAATCATCCAGTTCCCAGGCGTCAATCCTAGCCTCGAACTGATCGTATGTCTCTCCGCCTTTCTCATTCCATTCATCAAATATGTTAGGCTGCCATTCATAGCGAAGAGCCGTTTCACTTGCAGGTACTTTCAGTCTGAATATACGATAAGACGTAAGTCCTTTTGCCTGGTTGAACGACATCTTTATATTCCTGATGCCATTGTTATCGCCGGTAAAGTTCTTGACTCTCGTATACTTTGCACTCGCTTTGGCCTTGACAACCTGCGAGCACATTTCCAAATTATATGAAGTATCTTTTACCTTACTCATATCATCTATCGGACGTATAAAATAGTAGTAAAGCTTATCCATTTCAACTTTCTTCTTATCCGTAAACATATGATACTGGTAAACGTAATCTTCTTCGTATTTTTCCTTTTTAAAGCTTCCGCCCGAAACCTTTGCATGAGGCTGCGCCCCCGTGTCGAGATACTGTTTGATATCCGGGATCGGATAATCGCTCCTGTACACCCAATACTGTTTGATACAGTCATCATGCTTCCAATCAAGCGTTATAGTAACGTTCTCTGATTCGTAGAATCCGAAATGCTGAACAACATCAGGTGTAGTCTTATTATATACGCCTTCCCATCTGGCGCCCGGTGTACTTCCCGTCTTTGATACGGCGCGTACCGCATAGTAGAACTCCTTCTCCGGAGCGAAGGAATTGTACTGCATCGCATATACCGGCATATCCGGAAAATCCTCATCGGTAAGCTTGAGCAGATCAAGGGCATTTAACTGATATGATTTAACCTTCTTATATACCCCGTTCTTCTTGTCGCTTCGAAGAAGATCATATCCTTTGATATTTGACTCATCCGAAAGTCCGTAGAAGAACACCATACCGCTCTTAGCACATGTTCCCGTATCCTTGGCATGCAGATACACTTTTTCCCATTCAAACTCCTCTGTCTCCTTCTCGGTAAAACGTCTCCAATGAATATTGGCGCGCCATCTATTCTTCTCATTCGGGTTCGATTTGTTCTTCGCGTCGGCACTGTCATAGATGACCCCTGCAATATCCATTACATAACAGGAATCGGGACCGTTCTTGCAGTTTAATACGTTTGAAGG
>JAFPRD010000281.1:0-1663 GCA_017401005.1 Lachnospiraceae bacterium | reverse complement strand
GACTGAGGAAAAGGCCGAGGGGGCAGTGGAAGAAGATAAGGAATCGGAGTACGAGGATGTTTGCTTCGTCTGCAGGCGGCCGGAGAGTAAGGCGGGAAAGATGTTTCATCTGCCTAATCATATCTCCGTTTGCGAAGACTGCATGCGAAAGACGATGGAGACCGTATCTCAGTTTGATTATCAAGGAATGTTTCCTCCCGATATGGAAGGCTTCCCAAAATACAGCTTCATAAATCTTGCCAACCTTCAGGGAGACGGCGGCATCCCAAATAAGCAAAAGCTTAAGAAAAAGAAAAAGGGCGAGGCACCTGTCATCGATATCAAGAATATCCCCGCACCACATAAGATAAAGGCCAGTCTCGATGAATATGTAATCGGCCAGGATTACGCGAAAAAGGTTATCTCCGTAGCGGTTTATAACCACTACAAGCGTGTTGCGACAAACACGATGGACAATATCGAGATTGAAAAGTCCAACATGCTGATGATCGGACCTACCGGTTCCGGTAAGACTTATCTTGTAAAGACACTAGCGAGACTCCTTGACGTTCCTCTTGCAATCGCGGACGCTACGTCTCTTACGGAGGCGGGATATATCGGAGATGATATAGAGAGCGTTATTTCCAAACTCCTTGCTGCGGCGGACAATGACGTTGAGAGGGCCGAGAAGGGCATCGTATTTATCGACGAGATTGACAAGATCGCAAAGAAGGCAAATGCCAATTCGAGAGACGTATCCGGAGAGAGCGTTCAGCAGGGAATGCTTAAGCTCTTAGAGGGCGCAGACGTTGAAGTACCCGTTGGTGCGTCCAGCAAGGGAGCGATGGTTCCTCTTGCTACGATCAATACGAGAAATATTCTCTTTATCTGCGGAGGAGCTTTCCCGGATCTTGAGGATATTATAAAAGAGAGACTTACAAAGAACTCGCTTATCGGATTCGGCTCTACTTTAAAGAACGCTTTTGATAAAGAGGATGTACTTTCCAAGGTAAAGGTCGAGGATATAAGGAAGTTTGGAATGATCCCCGAGTTTATCGGCCGTCTTCCCATCATATTCACGCTCCAAGGTTTGACAAAGGATATGATGATCCGTATACTTAAAGAGCCTAAAAACGCTATTTTAAAGCAGTATCAAAAGCTTTTGGAGCTTGATGAGGTTAAACTGGACTTTTCAGATGACGCCTTAGAGGCCATAGCGGACAAGGCGATGGAGCAGGATACGGGAGCAAGAGCTCTTCGCTCTATAATCGAAGAGTTTATGCTCGATATTATGTACGAGATTCCCAAGGATGACAATATCGGAACCGTCACCATCACAGGGGATTATATAAAAGGAACCGGCGGACCGGTTATAGGACTTCGGGGAAGCGAGACGGCTCTCCTTGAAGAAAAGAGGGATGAAAATGAGTAAACAAAAAATAGTAGTTTCACTTGGACATGAAGCTTTAGGAAGTACTACGAATGCGCAGTTTGACGCCGTAAAGGTTACTGCTAAGGACCTTGCGGATTTAATAGAGGACGGAAACCAGCTTACGATCACACACTCCAACGGGCAGCAGGTTTCTATGATCCACAAGGCGATGACGGAGCTTAGAAGAGTTTATATCGACTATACTCCCGCGCCTATGTGCGTTTGTTCCGCTATGAGCCAGGGATATGTCGG
>JAFPRD010000026.1:0-1666 GCA_017401005.1 Lachnospiraceae bacterium | reverse complement strand
TTCGCATAAATAAAGCCTTAGTTTTAGTGACTTTTATTATATATAAAAACGCAAGTCCTGTCAAGGTGAAAAATGCCGCCTTTATTTTTCTTTTTACTGTCAATGCAAGGGCAATATGTCTGCGGCTTAAAACTGATGCTAAGCTGTAATTTAAAAGCCGCAGAAGCTCTGAGGCAGGATGATAACAAAAAGTCCTTACCCCGCTTTTAAAGGGTAAGGACTTAACTTTTAATTTACCGATTCTACCTCGTAGGTAAGTGTATACCCCGAGCTTTCTTTTGTGCTTTTCCAGCCTTTTATCAAACGCTTCGCAATACCCTGGTAGTCGTCGGATACCGCATAAGTACAAAGCACAAAGAAGCTGCCTGCGTATCTGCTTACCACGTCGTTTCTTTTAAGGTTGATTATCAGATAATTCTCAAAAGAATCCATTATTTCGTCCGGTACCCCTTTGCCGTTCTCGCTTTGCGGAGTAAACCTTAAAAAGCCCACATACGTATTGTTTACGTGAACGTTTCTGCAAAGGAATTTGTAAATGACCTGGAGCTTGTCGAAGTTCACAAGATATGCGCCCTTGCCTTCGTTTCGCTCTGCGATTATAACCTTTATCTGCCCAAGGTCACGTGTATCTTTCTTTGCCTCATCGTTCTTGTTTTTGCTTTGGTAGAATGCATAGCCATGCTTGCCGTTTTGTTTTACAATGTAAAGCGCCTTGTCGGCAAGTTTGGCAAGCTCGTGATAATCCTGTCCTTCTTCAGGTACCCTTATTGCTCCGATAGAGGTGCCCAGAGGAATGGTCATGTCATCTCCCATATATTCCTTGGCGGACTTGGTTATTTCACGGTTCAGGGTTTTGGTTATCTCTTCCACTCTGTCCTCGTCGGTGGAATCTTTTATAAATCCAATAAACTCGTCACCGCCGATCCTTCCGGCAATATTATCCTCTCCCAGGGATTGTGTCAGCAGCTGAGAAAATCTGATAAGTATCTTATCGCCCATATCGTGACCGTATAGGTCGTTGACCAGCTTGAAGCTGTCAAGGTCTATCATCATAAGAGTGCCCGTTTCCTCGCTGCACGCCATTTCAAGAGCTTTCTTTGAGCCTTCTTTATTAAGTATGCCGGTCATAGGGTCTGTGGAGATCTCCATCTGAAGACCTCTCATTCTCAGGGTCCTTTTGTTTATCGTGTAGAAAAGCCAGATTATGTACATTATAAAGAACACACAAACGAGCAGCAGATACATTCTGAAATACAAACGCTCGTACATCATGGCTTTTTTCTCTATTTCGATAATTTCCTGGCGCTGGACATTTCCTGTAAGCTCATCGAGCACCTGGATATGAAGCTTGTATTCGCCAAATGGCAGATAGGTGTAGGAAAGAGGAGTTATCTCGTTTTGATAACAGGTTATTCCCTGATCCTTTGACCCTTCAAGATAGTAGTGAATACGTGGGTTTGAAAGAGAATAGTTGTTTACCGCAATATTAAATTGTATACGTTCGGATGTTGCGGGAATTATCCACTTTCCGTCATTTTCCCTTATGAGTTCTCCGCCTGCATCTATTGAACGAAGGCTCATCTGGAATTCTGAGTTTACAGAATCATAGTTTTTGGTAGATATTCTTCTTACGCCGTCCGTACAGCAAAGGTACAGCATATCGTCC
>JAFPRD010000280.1:0-3774 GCA_017401005.1 Lachnospiraceae bacterium | reverse complement strand
TTTGAACAAATTTTGAACAAACACATTGATTTTTTGAGAAGGGTGTGCTACTATACTTTTGGTAGTATGTTTCACGGACTCCCGGAAAAGTCCCTGGAACGTAATATATATTCTATATGGAGGGTAAATATAGTATGAGAAAGAAAATGACCTCAAAGGTTATGTCTGTTGCTCTTACAGCAGCAATGGCAATGAGCCTTGCAGCATGTTCAAACACTGCTGCTCCTGCAGAAACACCTGCAGAGACACCTGAGACTCCCGCTACCACCGAGACCCCTGCAGCTGACGTTGCAGAGGAGCCCGCTGAAGATGTTGAGCCTTACACCGTTATCACCGATGCTGACGGAAATCCCGTTGACCTTGGTGGAATGGAAATTATCATCCGTGACTGGTGGACCGATCCCGAGAACTACTACCTTACAAATCCTCAGAACGAGTACGATGAGGCTCGTAAAGAGTATGTAGAGTGGTGTGAGGAGAAGTACAACTTCACCATTAAGCAGATGGCAATTTCTGACTGGGGATCAACTCCTGCAGACTTCGTAGATTATGTTACCACCGGTGGTGATGACAACAACTACATCTGGATCGTTCGTGATTCAGCTGAGATGGCTCAGGCAGTAGCAACCGGACTTTGCTATGATCTTAGCAAGCTTGATTGCCTTGACTTCTCTGAGGAAATCTTTACTGCAAATAAGGTACATGAGCAGTATACTTACAAGGGTGGCATCTATGCTATGTACACCGGAATCTCTGAGCCTCGTGACGGTATCTTCATCAACGAGCAGATCCTTGCTGACGCTAACGTTGATGTAAACGAGCTTTACGATGCACAGGCTGACGGAACCTGGACTTGGGACAAGTTCAAGGAAGTTATGGACAGAATCCAGAAGGATACTGACAACGACGGAACCAACGATATTTGGGGCGTTACCGGTAACACCGGTGGATGGGGTAGAACCTTCGCTCTTTCAAACGGCGGTGAGTTCGTAGGTAACGGCGAAAACGGATATACCTACAGACTCGAAGATCCTCAGACCATCGAAGGTCTTGAGTTCGCTGTAGAGCTTATGAACGACTACTACATGCCCAGACCTGAAGGCGCACAGTGGGATTACTACAAGGAAGAGTTCCTTGCAGGTACCGTTGCATTCGCAATCGACGGATTCTACGCTGGATGCGCAGGCGGACAGTGGGCTGACGCTACTTTCCCTGTTGGATTTGTAATGCTTCCTAAGGGACCTTCAGGAAAGATCCTTAACTGCTGGTCTAACAACCCTACCGTTATTCCTTCATGCTATGATGATCAGAAGGCTTGGAACCTTGCTTTCGCTTACTACATCATCAACCAGGATCCTGCCGGATACGAAGGATACAACGGACAGATCTCTCGTGCTCGTTCCGGAATCTTTGATGACAGAGCTTGCGAAGAGACCGTTCCTATGATGTCAGAAGCTGAGCATGGTATGATCACTTATGACGGAATGATTCCCGGACTTGAGACCGGTTCACAGCTTACCTGGAACCTCTATCCCGGCGCAGACGTATCTGCAGCTGTAGATGGTGCAGCAGAGTCTTGGAAGTCATTCATCGACCAGGCTAATGGTCAGTAATTGACACTATAGATCTTAAGTTTAAGGTTTAAATAAATACTTAAAAAAGGGACTGTATTTTCCGGTGCAGTTCCTTTTTTTTGTGCATTTTTTATTGTTAAACGAATTGCATCATTTATACAATATGCACAAAAGAATTGCAAATATGTAGTCAAAACTATACAAATTAAATATAGCAAAATTTGAGCAAAGAAGACGGAAAACGACATAGATTAAATAGAATAGATAAGGCTTGTAATATAGAATAATACTGTATTTTAAGAATACCCTGCAAATATTATTTACTTAAAGTCAGAAGGGGATTATGAAGACTAAAGATTTACTTAAAAAAATAATAGTTTGTTCAACCCTTGTCTCCTTACCTGCTTCTCTTGCCGGATGCACGGCAGAAACAGGTCAGGAGCCTCTTATTGTACTCGAAAGCGGAGATGACGAAGCATCTTTTACACTGGTGGAATGCACCAGAGACGATGTTCAGGAAACATTGCCGCTAAGATGCGTGTACACAAAAGAGGATGAACAGGAAGTTTACTTTCCTGTCAGCGGAAAGCTTATAGACAAGGTCTATGTTTCCGAAGGAGATGAGGTCAAAAAAGGCGACCTTTTGGTTGCTCTTGCGGTGGGAAATCTCAAGGCCGATATAGCAACACTTGAGTATCGGATAAAGAGAAATGAACTGCAGCTTGGTTATATTGATGAGGAAGAGAACTTAGACAGCCAGAATCAATATCTTAACTACATGTATATGTCGAGCGGAGACGAGGATGCTAAGAGCAATCTTGATAAGGGTCTCGAGGCTCTTAAGAAAAACAACGATTACCGCAGGCAGTCTATCAATGATTCATTGGAATTTGACAGAAAGGCTCTTGCCAATTTAAAGAGCGAATACGCAAATAGCAGGGTTTATGCGCAGTTCGACGGAAAGGTAAACAAAATAGCCGAGAATCTTGAAGGGTCAACTTCCAATATAGAGAAGTGCATTATGACTATCGTAGACAATTCCGAAGGTTTCTTTGTTACCGAGGATGAAAGCTTTTCGGAGTACTTTTCGCAGGACTCGGTTGTGTCTATGAGAGTTGTTTCCGGAAACGGAAAAGGCGATTATGAGCTTGTCCCTTACAATATGGATAAGTGGGGAGAGAAGCAGTATTTCAGGATCTTTACCGGAGAAAATGCTGAGAGTCTTGAAGCGGGTACCAAAGGAGAAATGACCGTTGTTACGGCTGAACATAAAAATGTTCTCTGCCTTCCTTCCAATTGCGTAAGGAGCGCCGGGGACAGCAATTACGTTTATGTCGTAAACGACGAAGGCTTAAAAGAGGTTGTCTGGGTTGAAGTAGGGCTGTCCGGTAACGGCAAGACCGAGATACTCAGTGGATTAAATGAAGGGGATAGCGTAATTAAAAGCTGATGAATAGTATGTATAACTTTAAAAAATATATAGCCGCTTTTACGTCAGCAGCTTTGATGGTAACGGGCGTGATATCTGTTACGGGTTGCGCTGCCGATACCGGGGATGATGAGAAAATCGAGCTTCTCGATCCCGTTAGCGTATCGGTAAGCTGCGCGCCGGTTACGAGACGTAATATATACAGTTCCAAGATCCTTTCGGCGATATGTACGCCTGATGTTACGGAATGTGCTTTTGACAGTGATATTGTCTTTTCCGAGTACACCGCGATGCCGGGAGATCTTGTAAAGGCGGGAGATATCCTTATAAGTTCCAATACCTCGGATCTTGATGACAAGATCAAGGCTCAGAGAGAGTACATCGCTTCTATGCAGGAAGATCACGATGATACTATGGAACAGCTAAAGGATGCCGAGGCCAAAGCCAAGGCTGATTTCGAGTATAAGAAGCAGATTGTTTCAAACCTTGAAAACAGTGAGCCTGAGGAGACCGATGCAGGTTATGCCGATTGGGCAAGAGATTACAAGACCTACGACGGACAGAGCAGATATGCTTCCGTTGCTTACGACAGAGCTGTACTTCAGATAAAGGAAACAGAGGAGCTTTTTAACCTTGACCTTGCATATCAAAAAAGTCTTTTAAACGATCTTATCAGACAGCGCAATGAAAAAGAGCTTTTAGCTTCCAAGGACGGAATGGTAGTTGCTTTGGGATTTTGGAGCAACGGATACTACACAGAGCCCTACGGCG
>JAFPRD010000279.1:0-28091 GCA_017401005.1 Lachnospiraceae bacterium | reverse complement strand
GAGCCGAATACTTTTTTACTAAAAGTATGAAAAGCATTATCTATGGAAAGAGCATCACTTTCTGAAAAGATATTGCGTGTTTTTTCGGTTGAATCAATCTTCATGGAACGATCCTCCTGGTATATAGAATTATCCGGTATATATTTAAATGATTATCTGTGGTACAGATTGTTGCTTTGGTATACGGGCTCGCAGGTAAGATTTACACCAAGCTTTCTAAAGATGCCGGTATCTACAGGGGAGAGGATAACGCTTGAATGGACCTCGCATCCCTTGAGGTTTTGAATCTGCTGCATTGCAAGCTCTGCCTTCTCGTCAGTAGCGGCGCAGATAGAAAGTGCGATGAGAACCTCGTCGGTGTGGAGACGGGGGTTCTTGCTGCCGAGATGTCCTACTTTGAGGTCCTGGATGGGCTCAATTGCGGTAGGAGCAATAAGCTCTACAGAGTCATCAATTCCCGCTAATGTCTTAAGGGCGTTAAGAAGCATCGCGGAAGAGGCTCCGAGAAGAGGAGTAGTCTTTCCTGTAACAATGCGTCCGTCGGGAAGCTGCATTGCGGCAGCGGGTTCACCGGTAGTCTCAGCTTTAACTCTTGCACTTGAAACGACAGGCCTGTCATCTACTGTGATTCCTGCCTGCTTCATAAGAAGCTCAATCTTAAGTACCTGATCGTTGTCGGCAACACCCTTGCGCTTCAGGCAAAGTGTATTGAAGTATCTGCGGATGATCTCCTGGCAGCTTGCCTCCTTACATACATCGTCATCTACGATACCGAAGCCTGCCATGTTGACACCCATGTCAGTAGGAGACTTGTAAGGAGATTCGCCCATAATCTTTTCAAACATTGCATTGAGAACGGGGAATACTTCAACATCACGGTTATAGTTGATAGTAGTTTCGCCGTAAGCTTCCAGATGGAAGGGGTCGATCATATTTACATCGTTAAGATCTGCGGTTGCGGCCTCGTAAGCAAGGTTTACGGGATGCTTAAGAGGGAGATTCCAGATAGGGAAGGTCTCGTACTTAGCGTAGCCGGCTTTGATTCCGCGCTTGTACTCATGATAGATCTGTGAAAGACAGGTTGCCATCTTTCCGCTTCCGGGTCCGGGAGCAGTAATTACAACAAGAGGTCTTGTAGTCTCGATGTATTCGTTCTTTCCGTATCCCTCGTCGCTGATGATGAGAGGAATATTTGAAGGATATCCTTCAATACGATAGTGGCGGTAAACCTTGAGACCTAAGGACTCAAGCTTTTTCTGGTACGCAATAGCGGTTGCCTGGTTTGAAAAATGTGTAAGGCAAACGCTGCCAAC
Organism: Lachnospiraceae bacterium; assembly: GCA_017401005.1. Classification (GTDB taxonomy): domain Bacteria; phylum Bacillota; class Clostridia; order Lachnospirales; family Lachnospiraceae; genus AC2028. Next base: position 26,778 of record JAFPRD010000279.1, on the reverse strand, counting down.
GTAAAGACCGTAACTTCTAAATGCGTCGATAAGTCTGAGTACATCTACGTCATAGGTAATTCCGAGATCGGCACGAACTTTATTCTTCTCAATATCCTGTGCGGAAATTACGATTACTATCTCTGCCTCATCTTTAAGCTGAGTGAGCATTGTAATCTTACTGTCAGGCTTAAAACCGGGAAGAACGCGGGACGCGTGGTAGTCATCGAAGAGTTTTCCGCCGAATTCAAGATAAAGCTTGCCGCCGAAAGCGCCGATTCTTTCTTTTATCTTTTCGGATTGAAGTTTTAAGTATTTGTCGTTGTCGAAACCGATTTTACCTGTCATTTTAGTATCTCCTTATATTCTGTAAACAAGCAATTCTATCCATCAAAAAAACATTTCTATTTTATACTTATTTAATCCTCTTTACAAGTAAATTTACTATTTTATGCTTTATATTACAGGTTCTCCATCTCCTCAATAGCTTTTTCAAATACTTCAAGAGCTTCGTCTACGGGTTTTCCGGTAGAGAAATCGATTCCTGCGATCTTTAAGAGGCTGACAGGATCCTCGGTACATCCGCTGGAAAGGAACTTCTTGTACTGCTCAACAGCGGGAGCGCCCTCTTCGAGGATGCGGTGCGCGATAGCGACAGCGGCAGAGAAACTTGTTGCGTACTGATATACATAGAAATTGTAATAGAAGTGGGGGATTCTGCACCACTCGTACGCAATAAGGGGATCTGAAACCATATCCTCTCCGAAATATTCTTTATTTAAGTTGTAGTAAACATCAGAAAGAGTCTCAAAGGTAAGAGGAGTTCCGTCCTCTGCCATCTTATTTGTCTTGCGCTCAAATTCCTCAAACATAGTCTGGCGATATAAAGTGCTCTTGAAACTCTCGAGATAATGGTTTATAAGGTATGCCTTCTCGGATTTATCGGTAGCGTTTTTAAGCATATACTCAAGGAGAAGGATCTCGTTGGTTGTCGATGCAACTTCTGCAACGAAGATCTTGTACTGAGAGTTAAGGAAGGTCTGGTTCTTTTCGGAATACCAGGTATGCATTGAATGTCCCATTTCGTGTACAAGAGTAAATACATCGTCGAGAGTATTGTTGTAATTCAGAAGCATATAAGGGTGTACGCCGTAGCATCCTGCAGAGTATGCACCACCGCGCTTTCCTTCGTTCTCAACAACATCGATCCAACGCTCAGCGTAAGCGCGCTTTACGATCTCAAGATAGTCCTCGCCTAAAGGAGCAAGTGCTTTAAGTGAAAGCTCCTTTGCCTCTTCATAAGTAACCTTAGCGTCGTAGTCTGCAACCATTGGTGCGTAAACATCATACATATGAAGCTCGTCTACGCCGAGAAGCTTCTTACGAAGTCTTACGTAGCGGTGCATCTTGTCGAATCCGCGATGTACGCTTTCAATAAGGTTGTCGCAAACCTCGGGGGAAACATTATTGCCGTCGACAGCGGCCTCAAATGTTGAGTTGTAGTGGCGAGCCTTTGCGTGGAAGCGGCGCTGCTTAACTTCTCCGTCATAGAGAGCAGCCCAGGTATTTCCAAACTCCTTGTATCTTTCGTAAAACTTCTCAAAAGATTCTTTTCGAACCTCGCGGTTTAAGGACATCTGAAGAGGAACAAAGCGTCCATTTGTCAGCTGAACATCTTCGCCTTTTTCATTTTTAACGATAGGAAACTTAAGATCGGCATCTCTGAGCATACTTGCTCCGTGCTGCGGTGAATCGGAAAGCTCGGAAGCATAAGCGATGAGCTCTTCCATCTCTTTTGAAAGAACATGGTCTTTGGTACGAATGATTTCGTTGATGGAAACTTCGTACTTTTTAAGTCCGGGCTCTTCCTTGTAGAAACCGGCAAGAGTATCGGCGTCTAAAGCAAGTACTTCCGGGGTGAAAAATGCAGTCTTTTCTTCAACCTGTGCCATAGTGGACATAGCTTTTCCGCGGAGCTCCTGACCGTGGCTGTCGGCGGTATTCTGGTCGGCATAGCGGGCAGCGTATTCTGCAACGCGATATCCGATAAGCAGGAACTTTTCGTACAGATCCCAGGCTGCTAAGAAAGATTTTGCGTCAGCGGTAAACTTTCCGCTAAGAAGCGAGAACTCATCAGCAAGACTTAAGACTTTCTTGAGATCTGCTTCCCAATCATTTTCATTTGCATAGATGTCGGCAAGGTTCCATGTAAGCTCTACGGGAACTTCCGATCTTTTAGGTAATTTCTGTTCCATATATGTAATCCCTTCGTAGATATATTATAGTTTTGCACTACAAGTAGCATTGTATATTACGGAAGATGTAATTTCAATTAGAAGAGTCTGAAAATATTATAATCTTGACGCATTATGCACCTAGTGAGAAAATATTAGCAATAAAACGAAAAGTAAATTCGACATAGGAAAGAGGATTTTATGGAAAAGAAAAAAACAAGCTTAATTACAGCAATAGTGCTTACACTTATTACCATCCTTTACACCGTACTTGTTTGGAAGGTGGACAGAGCGCCAATCGGTCCCGAAGGAACCTGGGTCGGCTTCTCGTCTCTTAACGGTTCATTTAGAGATGCCATCGGGACAAATCTTATCTTGGATAAAGTTACTGATGTATTTATGGGGCTTGCTATTATCGCTGCGGCTTCATTTGCTGTTATAGGGCTTATTCAGCTCATCAGAAGAAAGAGCCTTTTAAAGGTAGATAAGCCTATACTTGGACTGGCCGGAGTATATGTTGTTATCGCTGCGGTTTATGTGGGCTTCGATAAGTTTGCTATTAATTATCGTCCGGTACTTCTTCCCGGGGAAACGGAACTTGAGAGTTCCTTCCCTTCCAGCCACGTATTTGTGATATGCGCGATTCTTTGTACTGCTATTTTCGCCTGGAACAGGATATTTGCCGACAGGAAAAAGCTTTTAACCGCGCTTAAAATTGCTGCTATAGTAGTAATGGCAGCAGGCTTTTGCGGAAGACTTATCTCCGGTGTGCACTGGCTTACGGATATTATCGCCGGAGCACTCTACGCTTTATGGATCGCTTCTGTTTATATCGCAGTTATGGATGGGCTTGGGGAGTAAATCTTAAACTTTTGTAAAGTCTGCAAAAACCTTATAGTTTTTATTCCGGTTACCGATATATAGAGTAAGAAACAAGGATTGTAAAAGGATTTACAATCTATGGCAGCACCGGAATGAGCCAAGGATGGCAGGGAGGTAGCATTGCAGTATATGGAGGACAAAATCTTTACAAAGTAGAAGCAATAACCGCAGCATCTCTTCTCAAGAGGACAAATGAAGACGGCAGAGGCGGAAGCCGAGGCGATTACAATCGCGGACAATCTGAGGAAAGAAAAAGCGGAAGTTTTGAACAGGCGCTCAGCAGAGCAACTGTAAAAAATGATGAAACAAGAAATGTGAGAGTTAGAACCGTCGGTTATACAAAAGCCGGTATTCCTTCGGAGTTCTATCTGAAAATGAAAGACTATACTTACCAAAAATAAAAGGGATGGCAGAGAAATAATCTGCCATCCTTTTTTTGCACACCTTGCGGCAGGCATCGCTAAAATCATTATTACCGGTTAATTGCTGATTTTTTACGATACCACGTTTCCGTCGTTTTCCAGTATGTGAACGATAGAGTGTTCAACCATATCGGATATGGCGTTCTCTGTATAGAAAGCCATATGAGGGAGCATAAGCACATTGGGAAGATCCTTTAAAATGGACATTTCCCGGTGTGCTATATTTTTATACTTATAATCTCCGTAAAAGATGCCGAGTTCGTTTTCTATTACGTCTAAAGCGGCGGCTCCGATCTTGCCGGATTCAAGGGCGTCAAGAAAAGCCGGAGTATCGATTATACTGCCACGGGCGGTATTGATTATTACGACGCCGTCTTTCATCTTTTCCATAGAGTCTTTATTTACCATATGGAAGCTGCTCTCTGTAGCGGGAGTGTGGAATGTGATCACATCGGAACTTGCAAAAAGTTCATCAAGAGAAACATACTCAGCGTAAGATGCAGCTTCAGGGTTTTCGTAAGGGTCAAAGGCCAGTATTTTACATCCGAATCCGCTTAAGTTCCTGATGACATGAGTACCGATCTTACCTGTGCCCACAACACCAACGGTTAGATCCTTAATCTCGCGGCCAATGTTTCCGGGAAGGGAGTAATCCATTCCTTCGGCACGCTTGATGATAGATTTCATTCTTCGTAAGGACATCAAAATGAGCATAACGGTATAGTCCGCAACGCTTCCGGTGGAGTAGGTAACGTTGCTGACTTTCAGACCATACTTTTTGGCGGCCTCAAGGTCGATATGGTCGTAACCGATGGTTCTCGTAGATATATGCTTTACTCCGGCATCTTTCCAGGCGGAGATTATCTCTTCTGTGGCAGGTTGGGTGATGATTGATACACCGTCGCAGCCTGCAGCTAAAGAAGCGTTTTCCTTTGTCTGTGCCTCTCTGATGGGGACTATTTCAACGCCATACTGTTTTCCGAATTTCTCAAAGTAAAAAGCTTCGTCAAAATCTCTGTAGTTGTAAGCTGCAATTTTCATGATCCTACCCTGCCTGTATATGAATAGTTAATAAATAAAGAATAATTGACGGAAAATAAACGTCACAAAAAGTATACAGCAATATATTTTATAAAAAAAGTGAGAGATTTAACAGAAAACGTTTTCCGAATGGATTAAATGTGTTATACTGACCTAAAAGCAAAGAAGTTTAGGGGGAGAATCAAAGGAGGACCAATGCGAGACTACGGAAAGATAAAAAACTATAAGGCGGACGGCAGAAAGATATCGATCGAATTTGAAAAGGGACGGATGGAAGTAACCGTTCTTACCGATGAGATCATAAACGTTTTTGTTCCCATATGGAGCGATGACCACAGGTCAAAGGCTATTGAAAAAGATGACTTAGAGCGTATCTTTAAGGAAGGTTTTAGACTTGAAACTTCTGAAAGTACTTCGAAGGACGGAAGAAGGATTATTGAGATTAGGACCGCATCTCTTAAAGCGATAGTTAAAGACAGCGGAAGCGTGGATTTTTATGACGCTGCGGGAAGACTGATATCTGCGCAGTTTGAAGGGGAACGAGTACCGATCAAAACTGTGGGAATCTGGGAGAAGGAGCTCCTTGAGGCCGAGGGTCATACCGTTGCCGATACTGTGCTTGACAAGCCGGTTTCGGATGTCAGATGTATAGGAAAAAACGATTCCTTATACGGCCTTGGGGACAAGATGGGTCTTCTTGATAAGAGAAGCTACGAGTATGAAAACTGGAATACCGACGACCCTTCGGCCCATAATGAGCAGTATCGTTCGCTGTACAAATCCATCCCTTTTCTTATCTGTAAAGGGAAGGAATATACCTACGGACTTTTCTACGACAATACCTTCCACGGATACTTTGATCTTGCAAAGGAGAACCCGGAATATATAGCTTACACGGCTGATGACGGAAACCTTGATCTGTATTTTATCGGCGGCGGAAGTATTAAATCTGTTGTCGGAAACTATACTTTACTTACAGGAGTTACGCCTCTGCCTCAGCTTTGGACTCTTGGCTATCACCAATGCAGATGGGGGTATTCTTCTGCAAAAGACATAAGGGAGGTTGCGGAGAAGTTCAGGGAGCTTGATATACCCTGTGAATCGGTTCAGTACGACATCGATTATATGGACGGATACCGCGTCTTTACATGGAATGAAAAAGACTACGGAAAGCCCGGTGAACTCTTTAAAGAACTTAAGGAGAAGGGCTTTAAACCGGTTGTAATAATCGATCCCGGTACGAAGCGTGAAGAAGGATACTTTATGTATGAGGAAGGTACTAAGGGCGGATTCTTTTTCAGAAATGCTGAAGATACTGCGGACTATGTCAATGCGGTCTGGCCCGGAGAAGCCAATTATCCTGATTTTGGACGAAAAGAAGTAAGAGACTGGTGGGGTAAACATATAGATGAGCTTTGCGATATGGGCGTAGCGGCTATCTGGAACGATATGAACGAGCCGGCCAGCTTTAACGGACCCCTGCCGGAGGATGTTATAGGCTGCGACGAGGACAGAAAGACTACCCACAGAGAGCTTCATAATGTATACGGCCACTTTATGGCTAAAGCCACCTACGAAGCTATGAAGGAGCATACAAAGAAAAGACCATTGGTTATAACAAGAGCGTCCTACTCCGGAACGCAAAAATATGCCGCTGTCTGGACGGGAGATAACCAGAGTCTGTGGAGCCATCTTGCGATGATGATACCTCAGCTTTGTACTCTGGGAATGTGCGGATATTCTATTTGCGGTGTTGATATAGGAGGATTCGGAGCGGATACTACTCCGGAGCTTCTTGCGAGATGGATAGAAGCGGCAAGCTTTGCTACGTTTTTCAGAAACCACTCCGCCAACGGAAGTATTCGTCAGGAGCCCTGGCTTTTTGGGGACGAAGTAGTTGATATTTACAGGAAGCATGTAAAGCTCCACTACAGATTCCTGCCTTATATTTACGACCTTATGTACGAGGAACAAAAAACAGGATTACCGGTTATGCGCCCTCTTGTAATGAACTACGAGGATGACGAAAATACCTTTAACCTGAATGACGAGTATATGGTTGGAGATTCGATCCTTGTTGCACCTGTAGTGGCGGCCGGCGAGAGAGTTAAAAAAGTTTATCTTCCTAAGGGAGACTGGTACAGACTCACCGGCGGCGAGAAGATTTCCGGCGGCCGCTATATCCTTGAGGATGCTCCTCTTGATTACCTGCCTGTATTTATAAAGGCCGGAAGCGTGATCCCAACATACGAAGATATCGCTTATGTAGGAGAGAAGGAGATTAAGAAGCTGACGCTGCTTGCCACTCCCGAAGGCGGTAAGGCTACTCACTATCGGGACAACGGCGAGGATTATGCCTACCTTGACGGAGAGTACGATTTATACGAGTTTGAAGTATCAAAAGAGGGCAAATTGAAAGTCAATATGGCAAATAGCTCGGAAAGAATCGCAAAATACGAGGAAATAGCCGTCAGTATTTTGTAAAAAGGGGAAAATTAAGAAAAAAGTATACTCACGTTAAGGTTAATATGATAGAATACTTCTTGTAGTTCTACTATATTCAGGGATTTCGAAAGGAGTAAGAAAATGGGACTTATACAGGCATTTAAGGGTGCAATGGGAGGTCAGCTTGGAGATCAGTGGAAAGAGTTCTTCTACTGCGACGCCATCCCCGCTGATACCCTCGTGGTAAAGGGTCAGAAGAGAGTAACCGGAAGATCTTCAAACACAAACGGAGAAGATAACATTATATCCAACGGCTCAAGAATCGCCGTAAACGAAGGTCAGTGTATGATCATCGTTGAGTCAGGAAAGGTGGTTGAGCTTTGTGCGGAGGCCGGAGAGTTTACATACGATTCCGGTACGGAGCATTCCTTCTTTGACGGTGGAAACCTTGGAAAGAATTTCTTAAACTTCTTTAAGCAGTTTGGCGATCGTTTTACTTTCGGCGGACAGCCCGGCAAGGACCAGAGAGTATACTTTTTCAATATCAAGGAGATCATCGGCAACAAGTACGGAACTCCGAGACCTGTTCCTTTCAGAGTCGTAGACCAGAGAGCCGGAATCGATATCGATGTTTCCGTAAAGTGCTTCGGTGAGTACAGTTACAAGATCACAAACCCTATGGTTTTCTATAGCAACGTTTGCGGTAACGTAACTTCTTCATACAAGAGAGATCAGATTGACAGTCAGCTTAAGAGTGAGTTCCTTACCGCTCTCCAGCCCGCATTTGCCAAGATCTCCGCTATGGGAATCAGATATTCGGCAGTCCTTGCTCATACTCAGGAACTTGCTGATGCAATGCGCGAGGAACTTACAAAGCAGTGGTTTGAGGATCGCGGAATCGAGATCGTAAAGGTCGGTGTTTCTTCCCTCGCAGCAGACGAAGAAGACGAGAAGATGCTCAAAGAGCTCCAGAAGAACGCTGCATTTGTGGATCCCAACCTCCGCAATGCAAACCTTGCAGGAGCTACTATGACCGCTATGAACGCAGCTGCAAACAATCAGCAGGCCGGCCCCGCTATGGCATTTATGGGTATGAATATGGCTCAGATGGCCGGAGCAAACGCAGCAGGCGGATTTGCAGCAGCAGATGCAGTTAATGCACAGATTAATGCGCAGCAGCCCGCACAGCAGGCAGCGCCCCAGATGGTTCCCGCCGGAGCGTCATGGACTTGCCCCTCTTGCGGAAAACCGGCAACCGGAAAGTTTTGCCCCGAGTGCGGAACCAAGAGACCTGAGCCCGAAGTAGGCTGGAAGTGCTCTTGCGGCGCTGTAAATACCGGAAAGTTCTGTGCTGAATGCGGAGCTAAGAAACCGGCGGGAGAGCCTATCTATAAGTGTGATAAATGCGGATGGGAACCCGAGGATCCCAAGAATCCTCCGAAGTTCTGCCCTGAGTGTGGCGATCCTTTTGATGATGGCGATATCGTTAAATAATTAAAGATTTATAACTTATTGAAAGCGGAGTTGCAAATGCAGCTCCGCTTTTTTAAAATGAAAATATGAGAAACTTAAATATTGGTCTCCTTGCACATGTTGACGCAGGGAAGACAACACTTTCAGAAAATATTTTATATATATCCGGCGCTATACGTAATCTGGGAAGAGTGGATCATAAAGACACCTACCTGGATAATAATGCTATGGAAAAGGAAAGAGGTATTACAATCTTTTCAAAGCAAGCGAGATTTCGGTACGGCGATGCAAACGTTACCTTGCTCGATACTCCGGGGCACGTGGACTTTTCTTCAGAGATGGAGAGGGTTCTGTCTGTCTTGGATCTTGCAGTCCTTATCATCAGCGCTCCGGAAGGAATCCAAAGTCATACAAGAACTCTTTGGAAGCTTTTGGAGTATTACGACATTCCGACTGTAATATTTGTCAACAAGATGGATATGGCAGGAGTGGATAGAAAAAAGGTTTTGCAGAGTCTTAAAGAAGGGCTTGATAAGACTTGCGTTGATATGCTTTCTGACAGAGATGTCGCAATAGAAGAGATTTCATCTACGGATGAGGAGTTGATAGAAGAATACCTGGAAACGGAAGCTCTCTGCGAGGACAGCATCAGAAGTGCAGTCGAAAGAAGGCTTGCCTTTCCTGTCTGGTTTGGATCAGCTTTAAAAAGCGAAGGTGTAAAGGAATTTCTGGACGGACTTCTCGGCCTTTCGCCGCAGCCTTATTACGATGAAGAGACCTTCGGCGCAAGAGTCTTTAAGATAACAAGAGGGGCTTTGGGGGAGAGACTTACGCATCTTAAAGTGACCGGCGGAAAGCTGCGCGCAAGGATGGTTATCCCCGAATCAAATGATGAAAAAATAGACCAGATTAGGCTTTATAACGGCGAAAAGTATGAAACTGTTTCCGAAGCTGAGGCGGGAATGGTAGTTGCTGTGACAGGACTGTCGGAAACTGCGGCGGGTCAGGGCCTTGGTGCTGAAGGAGAAAGGGTAGTACCAAAGCTGACTCCTGTTTTGCGCTACAGGGTTATAACCGATCCTGCGGATAATCCCCTTCTTTTGTACGGCAAGCTTAAACCCCTTGAGGAAGAGTATCCGGAGCTCTCTTTTGAGTGGAATGAAAGGCATAAGGAAATCTTCGTCAAGGTAAATGGCGAGATCCAGCTACAGGTATTAAAGCAGGTAATTAAGGACAGGCTTGGAAGCGAGATATCTTACGGAGCAGGAAGTATTGTTTACAAAGAATCTGTTTCTGAAGCCGTATACGGAATCGGTCATTTCGAACCTCTAAGACATTATGCGGAAGTCCAGCTTCTTATAGAGCCCGGGGAGGCGGGAAGCGGGATTGAGTTTGCGTCCGTTTGCAGCGTAGATGATCTTGATAAAAACTGGCAGCGCCTTATAGAAACCCATGTCCTCGAGACAATTCATCCCGGAACCCTTACGGGAAGTGAAGTAACTGACATCAGAGTCGTTTTAGTTACAGGAAGGGCACATCCTAAGCATACGGAGGGCGGAGACTTCAGACAGGCGACCTACAGAGCTATACGAAATGCCTTAAGAAAGGCAAGAGAAGCAGGAAAGGGCGTGCTTCTTGAGCCGGTTTATAAATTTACCCTTACGATTCCTTCTAAGTTTATCGGAAAAGCTATGACAGACATAGACAGGATGAGTGGGAAAGCGCAGCCGCCTATTCTTACGGGGGACGGAAACACGGCTGTGTTAAAGGGTACTGCTCCCGTATCTACATTTTGGGAATACACAAAAGAGGTAACGGCTTATACGGCCGGAGAAGGGACGCTTAGCCTCGAACTGGCCGGATTCGAGCCTTGTCATAATCAGGACGAAGTCGTCTCAGCGAGAGGATACGACCCGGAAGCGGATCTAAGGAGGCCGACGGGATCGGTATTTTGTGCCCATGGGGCCGGATTCCAGGTTCCCTGGGACGAGGTGGATGGATATGCACATATGCCCTGCCCTCTGAGCAAAAAAGATCTGGAAAGGCTCGGAATCGGGGATATCATCGGAAAAAGCGATTTAACCGACGGATATCAGGAAGGCGGTTTAGGTGGCGCTAAGTTAAACACGTCGCGCCGGGATTCACAGACCGGAAGCCATGAAGAAAAGTTTATCTCTATAGAAGAGATAGACGCGATATTTGCTTCTCAGAGAAGAAACAGAAAAGAAGACGCCGTATCAAGGAGAAAGATATACAAGCGGGGCAGGGGAAGCGAGAATTATATAGGTAGCAAAACGGTTACCGGAAATAGTGACAATGGTTACAGGGGGCCGGGGAAAGCACCGCTTCCCAAGTGTCTTTTTGTGGACGGATATAATATGATCCACGCCTGGGATGAACTTAGAGTTCTTGCCGATAATAATATCCACGGAGCAAGAGAGCGTCTGATCGATATCTGCAGCGAGTATCAGGGAATGGTCGGAGGAGAGCTGATACTTGTTTTTGATGCCTATATGGCGGCGGGAAGCCTTGGCTCCGTTAAGAAGATGAAAAATATCTATGTGGTCTACACGAAAGAAGCGGAAACAGCGGATCAGTACATAGAGCAGGCTACCAAGAAAAAGGCCAGGGATTATAATGTAACTGTTGCTACATCCGACAATATCGTTCAGCTTATCGTTATGAGCGAGGGCGCTCTTAGAATGTCGGCGAGGGAGTTTGAGTCAGAGATCGAAAGAGCAAGAAACCGCCTTAGAACAGATTATCTAAATAAAGAGACAAAGCTCGGAAATAACATCTTAGTTTAGGAGGAACGGATGAAGACACTTTATATAGAATGCAACATGGGAGCTGCGGGAGATATGCTTACGGCAGCGCTTCTGGAACTCTTCCCCGAAGACGAAAGAAAAAACATTGTTAAGCAGTTAAATGAAATAGGTATACCCGGAGTAAAGTTTGCGACGGAGTCCTCTGTAAAATGCGGTATAACCGGTACCCATATGAAGGTTACGGTAGATGGCGAGGAAGAGTCTGAGGAGATGTACGACCACCATCATGAACACGAACACGAACACCACAATCATGATCATGAACATATTCACCACCACAGCGGAGTCTCGGATATAAAGAGTATAATCGGATCCCTAAAGCTTCCGACAACAGTTAAGTTAAACGTAAGCGCGGTCTATCAGCTTATCGCTGAGGCGGAAAGCCATGCCCACAATATGCCTGTTTCCGATATCCATTTTCATGAAGTTGGAAGCTTGGATGCAATCGCGGATGTTGTGGCGGTTTGCTATCTTTTGAAAAAACTTGATGCGGGAAAGATAATCGTTTCCCCGATCCACGTAGGAAGCGGACAGGTAAAGTGTGCTCATGGAATACTTCCCGTACCGGCTCCTGCTACAGCTTATATTTTAAAGGATGCTCCGATCTACGGGGGAAAGATTAATGGCGAACTCTGTACTCCGACGGGGGCTGCTCTTTTAAAGTTCTTCGCTGACAGCTTTGGAGAGATGCCGGTGATGAAAGTTAGTGCCATCGGTTACGGAATGGGAAAGAAAGATTTTGAGGCGGCTAACTGCGTAAGAGTAATTCTTGGAGAGACTGAGAAAGGCGCATCCTCTGATTCTAAGCCGGACACATGTCAAACTGTATCCGACGGTTACAAGCCGGGTTCAAAGAGCCCGGTTGTGGTTGAACTGAATTTTAACGTAGACGATATGACGGGAGAGCAGATAGGATTTGCAACGGAGAGGATCTTTGATGCCGGAGCTTTTGAAGTGTTTACGGTGCCCGTGATGATGAAGAAATCAAGGCCGGGACATCTTATAAAGATTCTTTGTGACGAAACGTACAGAGAAGCGATTCTTGAGACGATATTTAAGCATACGACGACAATCGGAGTCAGGGAAGTCCTTTGCAGCAGATATATTTTGGACAGAAAGATTACAGAGGTCCCTACTAAGTACGGAAATATCCGCAGGAAGGAAGTAAGCGGCTACGGAACAAAGAGGGCGAAATATGAGTACGAAGATCTCGCAAAGATCGCAAGGGAGCAGAATCTGAGCATCGATGAAATAAAAAAAGACCTGGCTCCTTAAAAAGAGCCAAGTCCTGTTAACATTGCATCTAAAGGTTCTCTTCTTGGGAAGGAGGCGCTTTCTCTGTCGTAGATCGCCATTCCGTCACCGTATCTGAAGAATACGCCGTTGTCCCAGTAGCAGCATCTTATCTTAAGCTGCGTAGCCTTTGCCAAAGTATAAGCCAGACATTTTACTCTTTCGGGGTCGTTGTTTTTATCAACGGTTCCGAATTCGTCTAAGGCAACAGGAATCCCCTTTGAGATGAAACTGTCATAAAGTTTTGTAAGTCTCTCGTCGATAGGGTCCGTGCAGGAAGGATCGTTTATATCGAAGGTAAGGAGGTTTGCCCCTTCTTTTAGGTAGAAAGCAAAGTGCGCGGGAGAGTACATATGTGCCGCAACGGAGAGCCTTCCCTCCGAGGTATCTTTAGGCATCCTAAAGCCATCCCAGCAGACGCCTTCCGTAGAAGTAGAATACCCGGGGATAATAAGGCATCTTTCGGCGTTTTGTCCGCCGCAGGCGCGTACAGTGTCAACAAAGATCTGGTTCAGCCTGTTGACATTTTCCATAGCGACGATACAGTCTTTATCTTCATAATCCGGTGTCCATTCGAAGCTTGATTTGAAAACCCGGATCTCGTTCATAGATTCAAAAAGAAGCTTTCCCGCAGAAACGTCTTTAAATGCTTCACTTATCTGTCCCCAAATATTTTTCATAAAAATAAGGGCTCTTGAAATATTATCCGTATCGGGATAGATGAAGCCGGGGAAAATATCGTGGTGTGTGTTGAGAATGACGTACATATCCTCCTCGAGGCACCAGTTTACAACTTCTTTTATTCTGTTCATCCATGCTGGGTCCACATCGTCACCGGCTCCGCTTACGTGGTTATTCCAGGAAACGGGAAGACGTAAAGTTTTAAATCCGCCTTCTCTAAGCCCTGCGATCATCTTGCGGGTGGTCTTTGAATTATGCCATGCCGTCTCGATTTCAAGACCTTTAAATACGCTGTCTTGACGAACTACGCTATCGAAGGTATTCCCTAAGTTTATGCCAAGGCCCATATCTTCGGCGATTCTCTGTGCCGGAGTATCCCGGGAGAAAGGATCGAAATCCTTATCCAGATATTTGGGAAAGATTCTTCCGTTTAAGACTGCGGATACAAGATCTTCCTTGGAAGGAACAGGCATCTGAACGTTCATATATTCATTCATGCGATCATCCATGTCTCTATATGCTCCTTTTGTTTAGTGACTAATTTTACCGATAGAATAACTATATCAAAAAGCGATTAAAGAATATACGGAAATTGTTCACGATTTTTGGGGAAATATTAAATCTAAGTGAAAGGAATCTGTATTAGGAAAAATGTGGTACAAAAAAAGCACCGACCCCAAGGCTCCTGCGTCCTCAAAATCAGTGCTCTGTGAGTGCACCGCCAGGGGCTCGAACCCTGGACACCCTGATTAAGAGTCAGGTGCTCTACCAACTGAGCTAGCGGTGCATTGCTTACTGCAACAATCGGTATATTACCATAACATAAAACATAATGCAAGAAGTTTTTTAAATTTTTTTGGTATTTTTTCTAAAAATGGTTTAGAATCTCTTTATAGCGCGAAAAACTGCTTGTCAAAAGTATATAGAAAAGTAAGAGAAAAAGCAAATGACACCTATATTTGATACACATTCACATTATGACGATGAGGCCTTTGATGAAGACAGAGATGAGCTTCTTAACAGCTTAAAGGCCGGAGGGGTAGAAAAAGTAGTGGACGTAGGCGCCGGGATTCCCTCTTCAAAGAGGGCGTTGGCGCTGGCAAATAAATATGATTTCGTATATTGCGCCCTTGGGGTGCACCCTGACGAGGTCGGAGATTTAAACGAAGAGACCTGCGCCTGGCTTGAAAAAGAGGCGGGAGAGCAGCCTAAGTGTGTTGCGATAGGGGAGATCGGTCTTGATTACCACTGGGATGTGCACCCGAGAGAGATGCAAAAAAAGTGGTTTGAGTGGCAATTGGAGCTGGCAAGACGCATAAAAAAGCCTGTGATAATTCACTCAAGGGACGCGGCGAAAGATACGGCGGATGTTATGAAGGCCTGCAAAGCGGAAGAAATTGGCGGAGTTGTACACTGCTATTCCTACAGCGCGGAGATGGCAAGAGAATTCCTGGAGATGGACTTTTATTTCGGTATCGGAGGTGTTCTTACATATAAAAACGCGAGAAAGCTGGTTGAGACCGTAGAGTACGTGCCTATGGAAAAGCTTCTTCTTGAAACGGATTGTCCTTATTTATCGCCTGTTCCCCACAGAGGCGAGCGAAATTCGTCCCTGAATATTCCGTTTGTAGTTACGAAAATTGCCGAGATAAAGGGGATCAGCGAGGAAGAAGTAAGGCGGATTACCTGGGAAAACGCCCATAAAATGTACGGATTGTCTTAATTGACTCTTAGTGTTAGAATATTATTAAGTATGCTGTCACGAGCCGGTGCGATTTTGGTATGCAGCGGCTTTGCTATATATGGAGTGATGCCTATGAAAATAGAAAGAGTAGATGAAAATACAATAAAGTGTTTCCTCTCTACTGAGGAAATGGAGGAGTACGACGTAGAGTACACCGATTTCATCAGCCGTACCGACAAGGCGCAGGAGCTTATGCGAAAGATAATGCGCCAGGCCCACGACGAAGTCGGCTTTGTACCTCCTAAGTTTGCTTTCGAGATGCAGATCACTATGGTTCCCAATCAGGGGCTTGTGCTGACCTTTACCGAGAAGGAGCCTATTGATATGAAAGACAAATCAAAGGTCGAGAGCTTCCTTGCCTCTTTGGAGGATCTGATCCAAAAGATCTCTCAGCATCAAAAGGAGATGGACAAAACCGGAAAAGAGCCCGCTATGCCCGCGCCTTCAAAGAATCAGGGCGGTATCCCGGATGAAATGAAGGTCGAAGAGGCCGTCTTTAACTTTGATAATATCTCTACGGTAATGGATTTTGCGGATGTAATGCCGGCAGGCCTTAGGATTGCATCAGCCCTGTACAAGATGGATGATAGCTATTATCTCCATATTAAGCAGGCGTCTGCATCTTACGACAGATACAGCAGAGTCTGTGTAAGAGCGCTGGAATTTGCAAATCTGTATCGCGCGGATGTGGGATGCGATGAGATATTAAAGGAACACGGCGAGTGCCTTATCAAGGAAAAGGCTCTTAAAAAACTTAGAGGAAAGGGTTAAAAATGTACGCATGTCCCAACTGTGGCGCAAACATCAAGTTTGATCCCGCCACACAACGTATGAAATGCGAATATTGCGGTACCGAAATACTTCCTACCGACCATATGTTTAACCGCAGTGCCGAAGAGGAAAAGGGCGTTAATCTTGACGCAGACTTTTCTAAAGAGGCTGAGTCTGAAGGAAAAGAGGCTGATGAGCGGGAGGAATATGAGGTTACTTACTACACCTGCCCTCAGTGCGGAGGAGAACTTATTACCGAAGATACGACAGCGGCTACTTTCTGCAGCTATTGCGGTTCCTCCAATATCTTAGAGATGAGAGTCGGCAAGGAGAAAAAGCCGGATTATATTATTCCTTTTAAGATAACAAAGGACGATTGCGTAAGAGAGTATAAAAAGACTCTCGGCAAAGCGATCTTCGCCCCGAACAGCCTTAGAAACGACGACACCATCGACAGGTTCAGAGGTATATATATGCCTTACTGGGTTTACGATGTAAAGGCGGAGGGAACGATCAATTCCCAGGGAAAGGTTCAAAAAAGAAGAGGTGATTACATCTATACCTCCCACTACGCTGTAGAGTCCGATGTTGATATAGATTACAACGGATTGTCATACGATGCCTCCTCGAGCTTCGAAGACAGGCTCAGCGAAGCCATTGCACCTTTTGACCTTAAGGACAGTACCGAGTTTAGATCTTCATATCTTTCGGGATTTTACGCAGATACAAGCGATGTGGACAACTCCCTTTATGGGAATGATGCAAAGAAGATGGTATTGTCGGATGCCGCGAAGAATATAGTCGTAAGCCCGGAGTACTCAAAGCACGGTGTTACCGCGGCTGATGTTGCGGACTCCCTTGAGAAAAAAGGAGCCAAGACAACAGCTAAATTCGGTATGTTCCCCGTCTGGTTTCTCTCCAATAAAAACGGCGACAGAGTAAGCTATGCCGTTGTTAACGGACAGACCGGAAAAGTCGCAATGGACATCCCTATAGATATATTAAAGTACTTTTTGGGAGTACTTATAATATCGGTGCCCTTGGCAACGCTTCTTATCCTTTCAAATATACTGATAGGGCCGAGAGTTCTTATAATGTTGACAATGGTTATTTCTCTCGTTGTTCTTATTCTTGCGAATAAGCAGGCGAATAACCTCTTTGCCAGGGAGATACTTTTCGACGATAAAGGTTATAATTCAAAAAGAACCGGAAAACAGGTTGAAGAATACAGAAAGCTGATAAACGGAAATGTTATAGTCAAAAAAGCCAAGATTAAGTCTGCAAGCGGAAATTCGGGCTTCGGTACGGCGATAGGATATGCAGCTATAGCGGCCGTTATCGGAAACTTTTTCGGAATAGGAATTATAGTCGGACTTGTAGTGTTTATAGTTGCACTCATTATAAACGGTGTGAATTCATCAGCCGGAAAAAACGTTCCGAAGGATAGAATTATCATCAAGGCTCCGACGAGTATGAAGATATCCGTTACTATCTTCCCCATAATCACCCTTGTGGTGGGAGGACTTATTTTGCTCGTCAATCCTTTTCAGGATCCTATCTATTACGGAACAGCTATCCTGGGAATGGTTATGACGGGATATACGGTTGCACGCCTCGTGGGAAGACACAATCAGCTTTCCGGACGTAAGCTTCCTCAGTTCAATAAGAGAGGAGGCGACGAGAATGAAGATTAAAAGACAGGTACTTTGGGCCGCTTCGCTTATTTTTTCGGCGATAGTTTTTTCTTTGCTTGGAAGAGATGCTTTTGCATCGGACAACATCAGATACACAAATCCGGACAACAGCTTTATTGCTGTTATCGAGGATAACGCGGACCTTCTTACGGAATATGAAGAAGAAGCCCTTTTACAGGTGATGATCCCTCTTACGGAATATGGAAGCATCGGCTTTATCTCTACGGACTCAAATTCTACTTCAGCGAGGTATTATGCCGAAGAAAGAAGCCATGCGAACTTCGGAAGGATGTTTTCGCAGTCCGTTTTCCTTGTGGATATGGACAACAGAGAGATTTTTGTTTACTCCGACGGAGCCAACTACAAGGTTATTACCGATAAAAAAGGAACTATAATTACAGACAATATCTACACCTACGCTTCCGCAAAGGATTACTACACCTGCGCATACAAAGCATATGAGCAGATGTATGCACTCCTTGAGGGAAGGAAGATAATGGAGCCTATGAGAATCATTTCCGCTGTCCTTATCTCTGTTTTGACGGCGATGCTTATATGCTTCATAATCGTAAACTCATACGCGAAGTTAAAAGCTGTCAGTATGGCAGACCTTCTTGGCTCCGTAGACAGGAAGTTAACTTCTACGCAACCAAAGGTTACTCTTACAAAGGAGACTAAGACTTATTCGCCGCAGTCAAGCGGAAGCAGCGGAGGCGGCCACTCCAGCGGAGGGCATCATTCAAGCGGAGGCCACTCCGGAGGCGGTCACTCAGGCGGCGGAGGCGGACACAGATTCTGATCTCCGAATAAATTTTTAAGGATAGTAAAAATGTCATATAAACTTGCCGTCTTTGATATGGACGGAACTATACTGAATACTTTACAAGATATTACTAATGCGATAAATTATGCATTACGGGAAAACGGATATCCCGAAAGGACGATTGACGAGGTAAGATTCTTCGTAGGTAACGGACTTCATAAGCTTGTTGAGAGAGCAGTCCCCGCTGCGGCGGGTGGCGAAGATATCGAGAGAGTTTTTGAAACTCTCATCCCGTACTACAGAGCTCACAGCGCGGATACGACAAAACCCTACGACGGAATAGCCGAGCTTCTCGCAAAGCTTAAAAGTGCCGGAGTTAAGTGTGCTGTTGTATCCAATAAGGCAAATGCCGCAGTCGGAGATCTCGTAAAAGATTACTTCGACGGACTGTTCGATATGTGGCTCGGAGAAAGCCCGGAAATAGCGAAAAAGCCGGCGCCGGATATGACGAAAAAGGTTTTACAGACTCTCGGATTTAAAGAAAGTGAAGCTGTATATATCGGAGATTCCGATGTTGATATTATGACGGCGAGAAACAGCGGCCTTGATGAGATCTTAGTTGACTGGGGCTTTAGAAGCAGAGAGTTTCTTAAAGAGCACGGTGCAAAAAGAATCGTTTCAAGCACGGATAAAGTTTATGAATTAATAACGGAATAAGCGCAAAATGTGCGATTTCCTTAGAAACAGGAGAAATAAAATGGCAGACAAGAAAATGGTTGAAGAAATCACATCTATGGATGTGGACTTTGCTCAGTGGTACACTGACATCGTCAAAAAGGCAGAGCTTATCGATTATACATCCGTTAAGGGTTGCATGGTTATCAAGCCTGCAGGATACGCAATCTGGGAGCTTATCCAGAAACAGCTCGATGCTCGTTTTAAGGAGACCGGTGTACAGAACGTATACCTTCCCATGTTTATTCCCGAGTCTCTTCTTCAAAAGGAAAAGGACCATGTAGAAGGATTTGCACCCGAAGTAGCCTGGGTTACCCACGGCGGTCTTGAGCCCCTTGCGGAGCGTATGTGCGTAAGACCCACATCAGAGACTCTTTTCTGCGATTTCTATAAGAACGACATTCATTCCTACAGAGATCTTCCCAAGGTATATAACCAGTGGTGCTCTGTTGTTCGCTGGGAGAAAGAGACAAGACCTTTCTTAAGATCCAGAGAATTCCTCTGGCAGGAGGGACATACCGCACACGCTACCGCTGAGGAAGCGCAGGAGCGTACGATTCAGATGCTTAACCTCTACGCTGATTTCTGCGAGCAGGTACTTGCAATCCCCGTTATCAGGGGCCAGAAGACCGAGAAGGAGAAGTTTGCCGGTGCGGTAGCAACCTACACCATCGAGGCACTCATGCACGACGGTAAGGCGCTTCAGTCCGGTACCAGCCACAACTTCGGTGACGGATTTGCCAAGGCCTTCGGTATTCAGTTTGCAGATAAGGATAACACGCTTAAATATGTACACCAGACCTCTTGGGGTATGACTACAAGACTTATAGGAGCCATCATCATGACTCACGGCGACAACGAGGGACTTGTTCTTCCTCCTAAGGTTGCTCCTATCCAGGTTTGCGTTATTCCTATTCAGCAAAAGAAGGAAGGGGTTCTTGACAAGGCTTTCGAGATTGCAGACGGATTAAAAGGAATCTGCCGCGTAAAGGTAGACGATACAGACAAGACTCCCGGATTTAAGTTCGCTGAAGCTGAGATGCGCGGATATCCTATCCGTATCGAGATCGGACCTCGCGATATCGAGGAAGGTAAGTGCGTAATCGTACGCCGTGATACAAAGGAAAAGATTGAGATCGCAATCGCTGATATTAATACCAAGGTTCCCGAGCTCTTAGAGACTATCCAGTCCGAGATGCTTGAGCGCGCTAGAAAGCACAGAGACGCGCACACCTACGTTGCTCACAACATGGAAGAAATGGAGAAGATCTTCTCTGAGACTACCGGATTTGTAAAGGCAATGTGGTGCGGAGACAGAGCCTGCGAAGATACTATTAAAGAAAAGCTTGCGGTTACAAGCCGCTGTGCACCTTTCGCACAGGAAAACCTTGGCGAGACCTGCGTATGTTGCGGCAAACCTGCCAAGAAGATGATTTACTGGGGAAAAGCATATTAATGAGTTTGATTGTCATGGATCTGGAGTGGAACCAGAGCAGTACCGGACGCGAGCCCGAGGTTGCAAAGCTTCCTTTCGAGATTATAGAAATAGGCGCTATAAAACTGAATAGTGAATATGAGATGGTCAGCGAGTTCTCCGAACTTATCAAGCCTATCGTTTATCCAAGACTGTACCATATTACAAGCAAGATAATCCACATTCAGATGGACGAGCTTGCAAGGGGCGGACGTTTTACGGATGTTTCAGATAAATTCAGGGACTGGTGCGGAGACGATCCGCTTATCTGTACCTGGGGACCGTCCGATGTGACAGAGCTTCAGCGTAATCTTAAGTTCTTTGACAAGCCTCTATTAAACGACGGCCCGGTTAAATACCTTGATGTTCAAAAGCTTTTCGCTCTTTCCTTTGACAAAGATCCTCATAACAGGATCAGTCTTGAAAGAGCTGTGGATCAGCTTGGTATCGAAAAGGATATTCCTTTTCACAGAGCTTTCGGGGATGCATACTACACGGCCAAGATCCTTGTAAAGATCTGCAGGGAACATCCGGAGAAACTTAAGTTTGTATCCTACGATGTAACCTTCCCTCCGGCTACAAAGGAGGATGAGGTATTTGCGGATTTCGGAACATACACAAAGCAGATTACGCGTGTATTCAAGGACCGCGAGGCGGCGCTGACCGACAAGGGTATCATGCAGATCGTCTGTACGCAGTGCGGTAAGCCGATAAAGAAGCGTATAGGCTGGTTTTCTCCCAACGGAAAGCAGTTTATGGCAGCAGGCTTTTGTGATGTTCACGGGCTTGTCAAGAATCGCATACGTATCCAAAAGTATGATGATGACTCGGTTTGCGTTATAAAGATCGTTAAGCCCATTGAAAATGAAGGGCTTATGAGACTCCAGGAAAAGTCCGCAAGAGCGGAGGAGCTAAGGCGTAAGCGCAAGGAAGCCGAAAAGAAGGCGAAGGAACTGGGAAAGACCAGGGAACAGGGGAGAGTAAGAGGAAGCGAGAAGCGCTTCCCAAAGGAACCTTTCAAGAAGAGATAAGACGGTAAGATAAGTGAAAATAGGGATATTAGGCGGATCGTTCAATCCGGTACATAACGGGCATATAATTCTTGCAAGACGCGCCAAAGAGTGCTTTGGCCTTGATAAGGTTATTTTCATGCCGGCGGGGAATCCTTATTTAAAAAGCGAGGTTTTACCTCTTAATGACAGAGTAAAAATACTTAAAGCAGCGGTGGGCGATGAGTTTGAGGTCTCTTTACTTGAGGCCGATGAAACTAAGCCCACTTATTCATGTGACACCTTTGAATATTTAAACAAAACATACCAAAATGACAGTTTTTACTTCATATTGGGGTATGATTGTCTTGAAAACTTTCAGAATTGGCGCAGTCCTGAAAGAATTCTTGCAAATTGTGAAATAATTGCTGCGTCAAGAGGGGGCTCCGAAATAAGAAAAATGAGGGAGATCGCTGACGATCTTCAACAAAGATTTGGGGGAAGTATACATATCCTTGAGTTCGAGGATATAGATATTTCCTCCACTTGCGTAAGAAACAAGATAGCAAACGGCGACGATATCGGGGGGCTGATCCCCGAGAAGGCTGCCGAAGTAATATATAAAACGGGTATTATAAGGGTTAAAAACTAAGTATAACGGGGGTAAATATAAAAGAAAGAAAGCTTTAAAATCAGCATCTAAAGTAAGACTACGCTCATGAGTAAGAAACGTAAGAAAAAGAAATATCAAAATAAAAATGTAAATAACAATGCCCGTAAAACCTCGCAGGCATCAGCTGTAAAGGAAGAGACAGAGTTAGTCAAACCTCTTCCCATAGGAGATAAGCAGGGTCTTTCCGAGGAAGATATAATCATTGAGGATACTGTATCAAAAGAGGAAGACACCTCCGCAGATAAAAGTAAGGCAGCAGGGCCCGATATTAAGAGCCTTTGGATATACCTCGCTTTTTTTGCAGGTTCATTCTTATATTGGGAAATCTTAATGAGACTGCTGATCTCAAGAGGATTCGGAAGCGAAAACATTGGAGTGTTTTTCTTTATCCCCACCCTTGCGTTTTTGTTTACCGCATTTTGCGGAGTACATAAAAACCATCTTCTTATCAATAAGATTGCAGTCACAGTGCTTACTTTTATTCCGGCGCTGTACTATTCTATCCAGCTGATCTATTTCAGGATCTTTGGATCTCTTATTTCGGTAAGTATGCTCGGAATGGGTACAGAGGCTGTCGGTAATTTCGGATGGGCGTTAAAGGACGTTGTTATAGGATCTTTAGGACTCCTGTTTTTAACACTGCTTCCTGTAATAATCAGCGCTGTATTTTCCTTCAGCGGACTTTTAAAGATAAAGAATAGAAAGCCCATCTGGGGCAGGGGATATAAAAGGTGGCTCCATCTTTTAATCCTTGCCAGCGTTGCTTTTCTTTGGTACGGAGGAACTTTGGGCTTAAAACTTCTCGGTACCGGAAGGGGTACGGCTTACTATGTTATAACCGATGCTATGGCTGATACGGACACAACAGCCGAAAGAATCGGTACTCTCCCCACTACCGTTGTGGAAACCGGTTCCTACTATTTCGGAATCGGCAAGGGGGATGAAATGGCTCTTGCCGCTGTAAACGAGGATGCTTTAAACCTTGAAACAGAGGAAGAAAAGCCGGAGACAGTAGTCAAAGAATACAAAGGCGTATCAGTAGAGCCCCATATAAACGAGAATATAGATTTTGAAGCCCTCTCTCAGATGACGGAAGACAAGGCTATCAAGGATCTTTGTAACTATTTCGGTTCAAAGAGACCGACAAAGACCAATGAATATACCGGTATCTTTGAAGGATACAACCTCATATACATCTGCGGCGAAGCCTTTTCAAACTACGGCATTGATCCCGATATCACACCGACACTGTATAAGATGGCTACTAACGGAATTGTCCTTAACAATTTCTACAACAGCTTCCCGAATACGACAACCAATGGTGAGTATGCTTTTTCTACAAGCTACTGGCCCGATGTATCAAGAATTGCAGACAGCGGAACTGTAGCCGGATCTTTTGCCCAGTCGGCGGATAAGTTTATGCCCTTTGGACTTGGAGATTTCTTTACTGCAGAGGGAAAGACCTCATACGCTTACCATAATTACTACGGAAACTACTATTGGAGAGACCATTCCTGGCCCAATCTCGGATACCGGAATATAAAGTTTATGGGCGACGGAATGGAGTTTACTTCCTCCTGGCCCGCTTCGGACCTTGAGCTTTTTGAACAGTCTGTAGACGATTATATCGATGATGACTGTTTCCAGGCGTATTATATGACTTTCAGCGGTCACGGTCCCTACGGCGCAAGCAACGCAATGTATAAAAAGAACATTGATGCCGTTAAAGCCCTGGCGGGAGACAAGTACAAGGACAACGCTATACTCGGATATTTTTGCGGAGAGTACGAGCTTGAGCTCGGTATGGAGTATCTCCTCGGAAGACTTGAAGAAGCCGGAAAGCTGGACAATACGGTAATTGTGCTTGTGGGAGATCATTTCCCGTACTTTTTACCCGACTCGGCGAAACTGGAATTAAACGGCGGAGAACCAATGGATAGTACTTTTGAACAGTACCATTCAACCTGTATCATATATAATGCCGGTTTAAAGGAGCCTATAGTAAGCGACGAATATTGCTGTAATGTGGATATTCTCCCTACAATTCTGAATCTGTTTAATATTGAGTATGATTCAAGACTTCTTATGGGAATCGATATCTTCTCCGGAAATGTCCACAGGGCAAGGCTGTACAACGGAAGCTTCATCACAGATTACGTCAAGTACGACAAGAGAAGCGGAAAAGCAATCTGGTCTGACAAGATGAACGGTTTTTCGGAGGAAAATAAAGAAAAGTACTTAGAGGCGATGCTTGATTATACGGAGAGCGAGTACTCCGCATCGCTTCAGATGTTAAAGAGTAATTTCTGGTTCTATGTATGGCAGAATTCAGGATTTATGACGGATGAAGAGATTCAGGCCGAAATAGACAGAGAAAAATCCTACAACAGCGATTACAACGCACAGGCAAACTATGAGGCCGAAAAAGCGGCACTTGAAGCCGAGAGAAAAGCACAGGAAGAAGCGCAGACTGAGGGTGGCGAGAATACAGAAGGGACAAACCCTGAGCCTGCCCCTGCACCTGAACCTGTTCCCACTCCCGAACCGGATCCCGCTCCCGCGGCAGAAGAGCCTGCGCAGGAAACTCCCCAGACAAATCCCGGCGGGGAATAAGCCCGAATTAGTAATACTTTTTTCACTCTTTTTTCATAAAATAAGTATTGCCTAATGATTTTTCTGTAAATATAATGAAATGTGCAAGGCGCTTTTTGAGCCTGTATACGAATAATAATAGCAGAGGACGATAATGGATAACAATTTTAACGAGTACGAGAACGGCTCATCCGGATCCGGCGGGCCCGGTAACGGATCCGGCCGCGGAGGAAACGGAAGGAATAACCAAAACAACCAGAGCCCCCGTCCCGGCGGATGGATGGTGATAATATTCATACTGCTCCTTGTAGCATTCGGCTTCCTGATATACAACATGTTTTTCAGCGGCGGAAGAAACTACAAAGAGAAAGAGTATACGGAGTTTTTGAAGGATCTTGACGCTGATAAGGTCGAGTCCATCGAACTTAACGCGGAGAAAGCTCTTATGACCGTTACTCTTAAGGCTGACGCTGTAGTTGACGAAGAGGCGCAGAAAGAGGCTGAGAATAAGTCCACATGGGCTCTTGCTTCCTACAATCTTCAGGTTGAGAACGATCGTATCTATCAGACATACGTCATGGATACCTTTGAGATGCTCCTTCCAAGACTTGAGGAACATAACGTACTCGGTAAGCGCGTTGTAAGCAACAACTCCGGTCTCTTTACCGAGATCCTTGTAGGAGTAATACTTCCCGTCATACTGCTTTGGCTCCTTGCTATGTTCTTTATGCGCAGGATGGGCGGATCCGCGGGGCCTTTGGGAGTAGGAAAGAGCAACGCAAAGGTATATGTACAAAAGGAAACCGGAGTTACATTTGCTGATGTAGCCGGAGAGGATGAAGCGAAGGAATCTCTTGTTGAAGTTGTAGATTTCCTGCACGATCCTTCAAAATATACAAAGATCGGTGCGAGACTTCCGAAAGGAGCTCTTCTTGTAGGACCTCCCGGAACCGGTAAAACTCTTCTTGCTAAGGCTGTTGCCGGTGAAGCCCATGTTCCTTTCTTTTCACTTACAGGTTCCGACTTTATCGAGCTGTATGTCGGTGTCGGAGCTTCTCGAGTAAGAGATCTTTTCAAAGAAGCCAATAAAAACGCTCCCTGTATAATATTTATCGACGAGATCGACGCTATCGGACGAAGCCGTGACTCTAAATACGGCGGAGGAAACGAGGAAAGAGAGCAGACTTTAAACCAGCTCCTTTCGGAGATGGACGGTTTCGATTCTTCAAAGGGTATTTTGATCCTTGGAGCTACCAACAGACCTGAGATTCTCGACAAAGCGCTCCTTCGTCCGGGCCGCTTTGACAGACGTATCATCGTTGACAAGCCCGATCTTAAGGGAAGAGTTGAAATTCTTAAGGTGCATGCAAAAGATGTCAAGATGGATGAATCCGTCGACCTTGATGCGATCGCTCTTGCAACCAGCGGTGCAGTCGGTTCCGATCTTGCAAATATGATCAACGAAGCTGCCATCAACGCGGTAAAGGAAAAGAGAGAGTATGTTAATCAGCAGGATCTTTTTGCCGCGGTTGAGCAGGTACTTGTCGGCAAGGAAAAGAAAGACCGTATTATGAGCGCCGAGGAGCGCAAAATCGTTTCATACCATGAAGTCGGACACGCTCTTATCAGCGCACTCCAGAAAAACTCAGACCCCGTTCAGAAGATCACCATCGTACCGAGAACAATGGGTGCTCTCGGATATGTTATGAACGTTCCCGAGGAAGAGAAATACTTAAACAGCGAGGCTGAACTTAAGGACAGAATAGTAAGCCTTTTGGGCGGACGAGCTGCCGAAGAGATAATGTTTGATTCGGTAACCACCGGTGCGGCAAATGATATCGAAAAAGCCACAGAATTGGTACGCGATATGATCACCAGATACGGTATGAGCAAGAAGTTCGGACTTATGGCACTTGCTTCCGTAGAGAGCAGATATCTTGAGGGAAGAGTTGAACTCAACTGCTCGGATCAGACCGCGGCTATGGTAGATGAGGAAATCTCTGCAGTCCTTAAAGAAAGCTACGAAAAGGCTTTATCGATGCTTAGAGAAAACATCGATATTCTT
>JAFPRD010000278.1:0-6554 GCA_017401005.1 Lachnospiraceae bacterium | reverse complement strand
TATCTTGCGAGAACATATCGTGACTATATTTTCAACAACAGAAAGCTTAAATCAAAGCTTTACAGTAAGAGCAAAATTGAACTACCAAGCCCGGAACTTTATGTGATTTATACGGGATACAAGGATGATAAACCGGAGTTTTTATCATTAAAAGAGGAGTTCTTTGCTGATTGTGCTTTTGGACTTGATCTTAAGGCAAAAGTCATATACGCTGATGATGGAAGAAGAGATATTATCGGTCAGTATATTACATTCTGTATGGTTGTAAAAGAACAGCTTTTGTTGCATAATGATAAAAAGAAGGCGTTAGAGGAAGCTATTCGAATCTGTATAGAAAATGGCGACCTTGCCCATTACCTTACCGAACACAGGAAGGAGGTAGAGGACGTTATGTTTACTTTACTTACCCAAGAAGAAGCTAAAGAGAGCTACGGCGATTACAGATACGACGAGGGCCTTGAGAAAGGCCTTGTTGAGGGAAAAACTCTTGAGCTTTTTAGTCTTGTAAAAGACGGAATCCTTGCTTCCGATATTGCTGCAAAGAGGCTGAATATAAGCAAAGCTGAATTTGATGATCTCTATAGTAATTGGGAGAAGGCAAATATCTAATTTATTAAAATGTATTAATGCAAGGTAACATATTATGTGTTACCTTGCTCTTTTATTGCAACAAAGGGGGGCTGTATACTTTTTAGGTAGTTTACGTATAGGGATTTAATCGAGCACCGTAAAGTAACGTCGGTACTTAGCGAGCTTAAAAAAGCGAGATTAGTACCGCTACGTTACGAGGTCGAGGCGCGAGCCGTGTGCGAGATAAACCCTATACGCGAGCTGCCGTAACTGTTATAATAACTTATAGACAGGAAGGAGGTAGAGGACGTTATGTTTACTTTACTTACCCAGGAAGAAGCTAAAGAGAGCTATGGCGATTATAGATACGACGAGGGCCTAGAAAAAGGACTTATCGCCCTGATTAACGCTACAAAGCCATTATGCAAAGACTTTAAATCGCTTTATAACATAGTTATAAGCCAGGAACCCTACGCTGATTTAACAGAGGAAGAGGTAAAGAAGTATTATTGAATTCGCAAATTGTCTTAGCTAATTTAATAAATGCTTAATTTTATTTGCATAAGATTAGTATTATAATAATCAGGTACGAAACTTTTTCGTACTTGATTTTTTTTAAGATATTTTTGTGAAGATTCTTTTATAGTGATTTTATCGATATCTTACAGGTAGCTTGCGTATATGGGTTCAATCGAGCACCGTAAAGTAACGTCGGTACTTAGCGAGCTTTAAAAAAGCGAGATTAGTACCGCTACGTTACGATGTCGAGGCGCGAGCCGTGTGCGAGATGAACCCTATATGTAAGCTACCGTAACTAGGATGATCCCTATATGCAAGCAACCTTAACTAGGATAAATCAATATACACAATCCAACGTAACTAGGATAGAACAATAAGGAATATGTCAAATACAAAACGCTTTGAAATAGATATGTGCAACGGCCCCCTTCTCGGAAAGATGCTTAAATTCTACTTTCCCTTAATGGCCTCCTCCATGCTTCAGCTCGTCTTCAACGCAGCTGATGTTATTGTCGTGGGAAGATTTGCGGGCTCCGAGGCTCTGGCCGCAGTAGGTTCAACCTCCGCCCTTATCAACCTTTTGACCAACCTCTTTATCGGACTTTCCGTCGGCGCGAATGTTATGGTCGCAAGATACTACGGAGCGAAAAAAGATGACGAACTTTCCGATATGGTTCATACATCCATGCTTACGGCTCTTATAAGCGGCGTACTCCTTACCGTGATCGGCCTTTTGTTTTCCGCTCCAATCCTTCGCCTTATGGGGACTACAAAAGACGCCCTTCCCCTTGCCGTAATCTATATGCGTATCTATTTTTGCGGCATGCCCTTTATGATGCTCTATAACTTCGGAGCTGCTGTACTTCGTGCCATTGGTGATACAAGGCGCCCCATGATCTTTCTCTTTATATCCGGCGCGCTAAACTTTGTCCTTAACCTTATCTTTGTTGTTCCGCTTAAGATGAGCGTTGCGGGAGTAGCCCTTGCGACTATTATTTCCCAGGGCCTTTCAGCTTTTCTTATAATCCGCTGTCTTATTTTATCTGAAGGAGCTTATAAACTCGTTTTTTCTAAGCTCCATATCAATAAAGACAAGTTCCTCAGGATGCTCCAGATAGGACTTCCCGCCGGAGTTCAGGGCGTACTTTTCTCGATATCCAATGTCATCATCCAGTCCTCCGTTAACAGCTTCGACGATACTATAATCGTAGCCGGAAATACGACCGGTCAAAACGTAGAAGGCTTTGTTTATATGGCAATGAACGCCTTTTCACAGACAGCCCTTAGCTTTTCGGGGCAAAACTACGGCGCCAAAAAGTACGACCGTATCAATAAAGTACTTTGGATTGCTCTTGCCTGCGTAAGTATTGTGGGACTTACAATGGGAAATCTTTCCGTACTTTTCGGAAGACCGCTTTTATCCCTTTATACCGACGATCCAAACGTTGTATCTTACGGCCTTTTGCGTATTACATACATCTGTACCCTGTATTTCCTTTGCGGTACGATGGACGTTGCAAGCGGCGTTATGAGAGGAATGGGTTACTCGATCCTTCCGACTATCGTAAGCCTTACGGGAGCCTGCATTTTCCGTATTATCTGGATATTTACCGTATTTGCAAGGTTCCATTCTCTTGAGGTTCTTTATTCCTCATATCCCATCAGCTGGTTCCTTACCACCGCTGTTCATTTAATCTGCTTTATGGTAGTATATAATAAGCTGAAAAAGAGCTGAATTTGGGCAAAATCAAGTAAAACTTATGCGATGTAGTCTTGAAACGTATGTTCGGGTGTGGTATTCTATTTAAGAGTATGTTTTTAAGGCGGTAACCTTATGTTTGCTTTTGCTGAAGGCTTATTGGATGATTTAAATATGGACTCCTGCGTTG
This sequence comes from Lachnospiraceae bacterium, assembly GCA_017401005.1. Taxonomy (GTDB): domain Bacteria; phylum Bacillota; class Clostridia; order Lachnospirales; family Lachnospiraceae; genus AC2028. Next base: position 3,576 of record JAFPRD010000278.1, on the reverse strand, counting down.
TTGACGTAGGAGGTTTTGGCGTCAATGTAAATATTACTTCGAGGACAGCCCTTGAGCTTCCGGGTATTGGGGAGTATGTTAAGCTCTATACCTATACTTCCGTTAGAGAAGACGGTATCAGTCTTTATGGCTTTTTATCAAGGGAAGACCTTTGGATGTTTAAAAAGCTTATTACGGTAAGCGGCGTCGGACCTAAAGTAGCTTTGGGCGTTCTTTCCGCTATGGATGTGGATACTTTGAAACTTGCGATCATATCCGAAGATGCCAAGGCTATTTCAAAAGCTCCCGGAGTCGGAGCAAAAACAGCCCAAAGAATCGTTATAGATCTTAAAGATAAAGTAAGCTTAAGCGACGAAGCAGTTATAAGCTCTTTAAAAGACGGAAATAAAGTTTCCGGTGCTTTCGGAGGCGAAAAGCTTAATCCCGAGATGGAAGACGCTATAAGCGCTCTTGCCGCTTTGGGATACAGTATTACGGAGAGCCGAAAGGCAGTTTGCTCCGTTCCCGGCGCTTCGGATATGGACTCAGGATCAATACTTAGCGCCGCTTTAAAGCTTTTATATTAAATTTTTAGAATCGAAAGACGGATTTCAATGCCGAGAACAATAGAAACAAAATTAACCGAAGAAGATAAAAAAATAGAAAGCAGCTTGCGCCCGCAGACACTGGATTCCTACATCGGCCAGGACCAGATAAAAGAGAGTATCTCCATCGCAATCGAAGCGGCAAAGGGACGTAAAGACAGCTTGGATCATGTACTCCTTTACGGGCCTCCCGGCCTTGGAAAGACGACTCTTGCAGGTATCCTTTCCAACGAGATGGGGACCCATCTTAAAGTTACCAGCGGTCCTGCTATCGAAAAGCCCGCGGAGATGGCTGCAATACTTAACAGCCTTCAGGAAGGCGACCTTTTATTTATTGACGAGATTCACAGACTCAACAGACAGGTAGAAGAGGTCCTTTATCCCGCGATGGAGGATTTTTGCATTGATGTTATTATCGGCAAGGATTCTTCCTCCTCGAGCCGTTCCGTAAGACTTCCGCTGCCGCATTTTACCCTTGTTGGCGCGACGACAAGAGCCGGTCTTCTTACAGCTCCTTTAAGAGACAGATTCGGTCTTATCTACAGACTCGAGTTTTACAATGTACACGATCTTTCAAGGATTATTATGAACTCTGCCGTAAAGCTTGGCGTTACTGTAGATATAGACGGCGCTAAAGAGATGGCAAGGAGAAGCCGCGGTACCCCGAGACTTGCCAATCGTATCCTTAAAAGAGTAAGAGATTACGCTGAGGTTCGATACGACGGCATTATTACGGGCGAGATTGCGATAGAAGCCCTTGACCTTATGGCGGTTGACAGGATGGGCCTTGACCATACTGACCGCAATATCCTTAATACCATCATAAATAAATTTGACGGCGGACCGGTAGGACTTGATACCCTTGCTGCCGCTACCGGTGAAGATGCCGGTACTATCGAAGATGTTTACGAGCCTTACTTAATTATCAACGGACTTATAAATCGTACGCCCAAGGGAAGAGTGGCTACCCCGGCTGCCTACAAGCACCTTGGTCTTGCGTAAGAATATAGGTATTTCTATGGTTTTTGGTTAGTTTTTTGGAGGTATTTATGTCAGAGAGCAAAGATTGCAAAATTACTATCGGCAGCAAAACGCTTCTGGTTTCCGGGGAATCAGCAGAGCATTTGACAAACGTAGCGGATTACGTTAACGGAAAGCTTGAAGAGATTAAGAATTCTCCCGGCTACTCTAGAATGAGTATGGACACAAAAGAGATTTTGCTTGAGCTTAATATCGGGGATGATTTCGTTTCAACAAAGTCCAAGTACGACGATCTCTTAATTGAACTTGCCGAGAAAAACAAAGAATTATACGAGGTTAAAAAAGAACTGGCCTCGGTTAAATCAAACTACGAAATGGCCAAAAATCAGGTCGTTGAGCTTCAAAGCAAAGCCGCGGATACAGCCGCAAAGATTATAAAGCTTGAGACGGAGCTCAAGAAAAAATCGAATTAATTAAAATGATTTCTGAAAATATAAAAGTTAAAACAAAGCCGGAGCTTCTTGCTCCGGCGGGTAATATTGAATCTTTTTATGCTGTGCTTAAAGCGGGAGCCGACGCCGTTTATATGGCGGGAAGCCGTTTTGGTGCAAGAGCATATGCCGATAATTTCTCGGATGAAGAGCTTATAGCCTGCATCCGCTATGCCCATCTGCTGAACAAAAAAATATATCTAACGGTTAACACCCTGGTCAGAAATAACGAAATGTCTGATCTGGTTTTATTTCTTGAGCCTCTTTACGAGGCGGGACTAGACGGCGTTATCGTACAGGATATCGGAGTTTTAAAGGTCCTCGGAGAGCGCTTCCCGCGCCTCCTTCTTCATGCAAGTACACAGCTTTCCGTTACGGGTAAATACGGCGCCGAGTATTTAAAAGAGCTTGGGGTAAGCCGTATCGTTCCCGCAAGAGAGCTGTCACTGCCCGAGATTGAAGCTATTAAAAATACTGGCGTTGAAGTAGAGTGTTTTATTCACGGAGCTATGTGCTATTCCTACTCGGGAGCCTGCCTTTTTTCCTCTGTCTTGGGGGGAAGAAGCGGAAACCGCGGTCGCTGCGCTCAGCCCTGTCGCCTTCCTTACTCTACGGAGTATAAAGAAGAGTGCTATCCCTTAAGTCTTAAGGATATGTCTACTATCGGGATTTTAGACAGGCTTATTGATGCCGGTATCGATTCCTTTAAGATAGAAGGACGTATGAAAAAGAGCGAGTATGCCGCCGGTGTTACTTCCGTTTACCGTAAGGCGATTGACAGCTATTTTGAGACCGGCTCTTTAAATGTATCGGAGGACGACCTTAATACCTTAAAGAATCTTTATATCAGAAGCGAAGTATCCGACGGTTACTATAATAAGCGTAACGGGGCCGAGATGGTCAGTATTTCCTCGCCGTCTTATTCCGGAGCTGATGAAAAGCTTTTGAGTAAAGTTAGGGAAACTTATATTGATTCAGGTAAAACAAAGCTTAATATATCCGTTTTTGCATCTTTTATAGAAGGAGAAGAAGCTTACGCTACTGCTACTTACGAAGGACTCTCTGTTTCCGTTAAAGGAAAGATGGTTGAGCACGCCCTTGGAAGACCGATAGAGGAGGGAGATGTACTTAAATCTTTTAAAAAGCTTGGAAATACATCTTTCGCTTATGAAAATCCCGAGACGGATCTAAGCGTTTATCTTTCGGAAAGCCCTTACTATCCTTTAAAGGAGATTAACGAGCTTAGAAGAAATCTGCTTTCCCTACTTGAAGATAAGATTATCGAAAGTAACGGTTTCGATGTTAAAAGAGAGCTTACAGGGGTTAAAGAAACAAGAGGTGAACGGTCAAAAAAGTCTGTAAACGGTAAAATCGCTGTCAGTGTTATTACTGAAGCTCAGCTAAAGACGGCTATCGAGGAAGATACGGTTTCAAGGATTTACGTAAGCGAAACCCTTCTTACCTGTTTAAAGAATATATACGAGTACTTTGGCAAGGGTAAAGAACTTTACGCCTCCCTT
>JAFPRD010000277.1:0-12223 GCA_017401005.1 Lachnospiraceae bacterium | reverse complement strand
GTACCAGCCCTGGAGCGAGACAAAGGGAAATATCTTTTCTCTTATAAAAGGTTCAAGGACTCCGCTTTTTATGCGCTTTACCCTTGCATTAAAGCCCGAAAAGGCTATGGAGATGCTTTCAAAAGAAATGCCGGACGAGGATTTCTCCTATGTAAAACTCCTGCTTATTACGATAAAATACGAAAACAGCGCCATAACTCTTACTACGGGTACTTCGCAGAAGACCTTCGTAATGAGCCATGACGCCGATAATATCTGGGATAAAAATATTCAAAAGTATTTATCCGCCAAGGGAGTAGATCTTACACTTCTGCAATGATCTCAATCTCGCAAAGAACCCCTTTGGGAATATCCTTTACCGCTACGCAGCTTCTTGCGGGCTTACTTACAAAGTACTCGGCATAAACTGCGTTAAACTCAGCGAAATCATTAATATCCGCAAGGAAGCAGGTTGTCTTTACAACCTTTGAAAAATCGCTTCCGGCTGCCTTTAAAAGCTCGCCTATATTCTCACAAACCTGCTTTGTCTGCTCGGCGATAGTCTTCGCCTCCACAGCTCCGGTAGCAGGATTGATGGGAATCTGACCGGATGCAAACAAAAGGTTTCCGGTTATGATGCCCTGGGAATAGGGACCGATTGCTGCGGGTGCTTTTTCTGTGGAAATAATCTTCATTTTGGTTCCTCCTCGTCGAAATCGGCTATAACATAATAACCTCTTTCATTTTGTATAATGTCTTTAACAACGCCTTTTACAGACGTAAGTCTCTTGGTTAAGGGAATATTGGGGCTCATAGCAAGAAACGGGTCATCCTCTATCCCAATGGAATAAAAATAGTTGCTGGGAAGGGTTCCTTCCGTAACAATAACATCCTGACCGACCACAAGCTTACCGGGTCTTTCCATTTTAAAAGTTATAGTTCTCATTTTTTCACCGCATACACTTATAATATATTCTTTACAACAGGGATAATATAAGGGTCTCGACTCCGAGAACATCTGATATTTTACCTGTTTTGATTTCTTCATCCGTCTCTATAGCAAGTTCAAATATGTGTCTTAGCTCCTCTGCGCTGTACTTTGAAGCCCTGTTCATATAAGAGCCTATAAAGTAAGGATTGATCCCGACTTTACTTGCTATCGTATCCCGCTGTTCTCCTTCATCTCTTAAGAGTCTTATCTGCAGAAGCTGGTTAAACTGCTTTTCCATAAGTACAAGAAGCTTGATGGGCGGCTCTTTCAAAGCCAGCATATCGTAATAAAGTTCCATAGCCTTACGGGCGTTTTTTTCGGATATGGCGTCGATAAGCTCGAAGATCTTGTCCTCGATATTCTGGCTGCAGATGATCTCCACATCCTCAGTCTCTATAACATCCTTGTCCATGCAGTAAGAGACAAGCTTTTCAAGCTCGCTTCTTAGCATAGCCATATCATTGCCCGTCTTGTCAAGTATCCTTCCTGCTGTCTCTACGCTGATCCTCTTTCCCTCTTTTTTAAGGAAAACACCTATAACGCTTTGGAGCGTTTCTCTCGTTTGCTCGTCTATCTGCGCTACAGCGCCCTTTTCTTTAACTGTCTTATAGAGTCTGCATCTTTCGTCAACATCATTCTCGCAAAAGACAAATACAGTGGTTTCGCAAGGACTCTGAAGGTAATCGGCAAGCTGGTCCCCACCGGACTTAAATAGGCCGGTATCCTGAAATACCATAACACGTGTTTCAGCAAGAAAAGGAAGAGTCTCCGCCTGGTCGATAGCCGCCCCGACGTTAACGTTTTTTCCCTCATACATATCCGTGTTCATATCGCCTTTTTTACCGCCATAATAGTCCATGATCTTCGTAAGATACTGAAGTCTTAAGTATCTTTCTTCGCCGTAAAGAAGCACTATCTGCGGAAGGGTTTTATTTCTGATATGCTGTTTTAACTGGTCGAATGAGTTTTTGGCGTCCCTGGGCTTCATAAAGCTCCTACTCCTCGGTGATATTAAGTGTTGTGATTATGTCCTCATTTTTCTCGAACGTGGAAGCAAATATCGAGGGAACAGTTCCGTTAACCATTATCTGTACCTTTTCAACGTTCGGAAGATCCGTCAGGGCATTGACGAGCGAGTACGCCGCCATCTCCGTCGATACATTTCCAACCGTCGTAGTAAAGCCCGAATCAAGATTTACATAGCAGATCCCGTCGCTTGTAGTTACGCTGATAACGTTTGTCTCGGGATTTATGGTAGGGTAGAGCCCCTCTATCTGTCCGCTGGGGCCGGCGATGGTTTCCTCCACAACAAACAGCTCAAGGGGCACGTTCGTTGAGTAGAATTTATCTCTGTATGCGCTGATAAGTCCCGTTCCCTCGCTGTTTGCAAAGTAGAGCTTTACCTTAACCTCTTCGTATGTATTGATAGCATTTCCGTCGTTGTAAATAAAGGTCTTGTCGCTCATACGCCCCACGCCTTTTCCGACTGCATCAACAAGAGGTTCTCCGTCTACGGTAAAAAATACATATCTGATTCCTCTGACCTGAAGGATCGTTTGCACGATTGCGGCCCTTATAAGAACCTCCGTGGTAGTCGGAAGCAGGTAATAAGTCGGAGAAAAATCAAGAGTTATCTTTTTCTCTTCAATTCTATACCCGTTTAGCTCTATGGGGTATCCTAAAGGAGCCTTGTACTGAAGAGAATCAGGGTTGTCCCTTAAAAGCTCAAGAAGTATTTCAACAGACTCTTCTTTGTCATCGGAAAGTACAACATGAGAATAATGGGTCTCAAGCTTAGTCTCGGCATTGTTCAGATAATAGATAGGGATTCCGCTTCCCTCCTCGTTGCCCGAGCATCCCGGCAAAGCTAAAAGAATGGAAAAAGAAACCAGGGCACAGACCGCTTTTTTTAAATTTTTAAGGATAAAGTTTCTTTTAAAAACACGCGTCATAAATTGCTTCCTTTAAACTCCCGTATAGTTAAGCGGGATAGTAACCGTAAAGGTCGAACCCGTTCCCTCTTCGCTGACTACCCCAATAGTTCCTCTGTGGAGAAGTACAGCACTCCTTGTAATAGCAAGACCGAGGCCCGTTCCTCCTATCTCTCTGGAATGTGATTTATCTACGCGATAAAATCTGTCGAAAATAAAAGGCAGGCTCTCTTCCGGGATACCGCACCCCGAATCTCCTACGGTAAAGATAAAGTTTTGGAAGTCACTGTCCAAAGTAACCGTAACGCTGCCGTGCTCTTTATTGTATTTAATGGCGTTCTCAACGAGGTTTGTCATAATAAGGGACATCTTAACCTCATCCACATCGGCAATAACCTCTCTCTTTTCCTCAAGGGTAAGCTCAATGTCCTTTTTACGGGCTATAGGTCTTAATCTCTTAAGTATGATCTCCGCAAGGTCTCCGATATTGACCGAGGTAATATTTAACTCCTGCTTACTCATATCCATCTTTGTTAAGGATAAAAGGTCAGTAATAATGCTGTTCTCGCGATCGATCTCCGAAGCGATATCTTCCATGAACTCCCTGTAAAGCTCAGCGGGGGCGTCAGGCTGCGCTATAAGAGAATCCGCAAGCACCTTCATAGACGTAAGCGGGGTCTTAAGCTCATGCGATACGTTTGAAACAAACTCCTTACGGGAATCGTCGACAGTCTTCATCCTTGACTGCAGCTGGTTAAAAGCGTCAGAGATATGAACTGTCTCGGTATAGGACTTTACGGAGATAGGATCGTTGCTGTATCCCGCCTTCAATTCGGCTATGGCCTTTGTGATCCTTTCAAAAGGACCGGTCAGCATTCCCGATACTATAAAGGAGAAGGTAACAACCATAACAATTGTTATGATTTCAAAAGCCATTGCGTTTCTGTTAAGAGAACGCATCGTAGATGTGATAGTCTGGTCAGAGATACTCGTAAGCATTACTCCCTGGACCGTATTATCGGCATCGGTTGTACTGACGATAGGGGTTGTCATCTCGATATATCCGTGCTCGCCGTCGTAATTGGTAATATTCTCTCCTCTGAAGCATTTAACCACCTCCTCGGAGATCATAGTACGTCCCTCGGAGATGTTATAGGTATCGAGAATAACCTTGTAGTTTGGTCCGATTATCATAACACGGCCTTCATACAGGTTTGAAAGCATATCAAGTTCAGCCTCTATAATCTCGTGGGATTCGAGCTTATAAGGGCTGTTAGGGTTATAGCTGGCGAGAAATTCGTTGGCAATAAGATGATTCGCAAGGACCATAAGCTGGTTTTGTACAGTGGCACTACGCTGTTCTACTGCCTTAACCTCATAGGTCTTTACGATGACCAGTTCCATGATTATGTTGGGAACTATTCCGACCAGTATCAGTATAAGAAAAATTCGGGCCCGCAAGCTTCGCAAGCGGACCACGTCCCAGATTTTTTGCAGACCGGTTTTCACTTTAACTTTCCTTGTTTAAGAAATAATAGCCAACACCCCACTTGGTGTGTACATACAGAGGATTTCCGGAATCCTTTTCGATCTTTTCGCGAAGTCTTCTGATATGCACGTCTACGGTACGAACATCACCGGGATAATCGGTACCCCAGACAAGATTCATAAGATTGTCCCTTGTATATACTCTGTCGGGATTCCTCATAAGGATCTCAAGTACCTCGAATTCTTTACTTGTAAGAGAAATCTCTTCTTCGCCAATAAAGGTTCTTCTTCCGTCAAGATCGAGTCTGATCTTTCCGCTGACAAGTTCATTGCTCTGAGCCGGTATTTCGGCTTTCTTAGGTTCTGTTCTTCTGAGTATTGCTTTGATTCTCGCCTTTACTTCGAGGATATTGAAGGGCTTTGTAACGTAATCGTCAGCTCCGTATTCAAGTCCGAGGATCTTGTCCATATCGTCGCCCTTAGCCGTAAGCATAATAACGGGAACCTGAGAAAACTCTCTGAGCTGCTGGCAGACTTCGTAGCCGCCGATTTTAGGAAGCATAAGGTCCAAAAGAACGATATCGTATTCCTTTTGCTTAAGAAGCTCCAGCGCCTCCTCACCGTCGTAAGCGCAGTCAACTTCCATCTCATCCTGTTCCAAACTGAATTTTATGCCTTTAACGATAAGCTTCTCGTCGTCGACTACAAGAACTTTTTTAGACATTACTATCCCTCTCCTAATTCTTAGTTGGCACAAATATGCGCCTTTATCTTTTCGTATACTCCCTGCCCTATACCGGATACCTTCATAATATCCTCCGGTTTTTTAAAACGCCCGTTATTATTTCTGTATTCGATAATAGCTTCCGCCTTGGATTTCCCGATTCCCGGAATTGTGCAAAGCAGGTCAATTCCCGCGGTATTAATATCAACAAGCCCTCCGGGGTCTTCGGAAATGTTAACCGCATCTCCGACATAAGGAAAATATAATTGCTGACCGTCTGATATAAACGCGGCTAGATTTATCTTGTCCTCGTCGGCCTCTTCCGTAAAGCCTCCCGCCGCTTCAAGCGCATCCGCAGCTCTGCTTCCTGATGCAAGTTTATAGACTCCTGCCTCTTTTACAGCGCCGCAAACGTGGACATATATTGCCTCACCTTCGTTTTCATCTTGTAAAGCATCCGTGGTAAGGGTATCCGGATTATCTCCCGTCCGCTTACTGCCTTCGTCCGGCTCTTTACCAGAATCCAAAATGTATGCGTAGTCACCCGCATCTTTTGCGGAATCTGTCCCAAAGGTTATTACTTTGTCCGTTTTCGCACAGCCGCAAAAAACTGCCAAAAGCGGTACAAAAAGAAAAGATTTTTGCATGCATACGGGCATGCGCCTTAATATATTTTTAAGCATGTTCCCTCCATACGGCGGGAACTGCCGCTAAGCCATATTTATCTTGTAAAGAAAAGTCTTACCGTATCCTGAAGCCCCTGAAGCTGTTCTTCAACGCCTTCACCGTCCCAGACTCTTGCAAACATTGCCTCAAGCTCCATCCAGAAATTCTCAAGCTCGATTATCTTGGGAAGAGGAACGCTGTCGGCATACTCCGTGTCAAATACGGAAAGATTCTCGTATCCGTCATTAGCCCCGATAAAGCAAGCCGCCTTTCCGCTTCTTGCATAGAGCTCACCGGAAAACTCGCAGGTAAGGTACCTTGCGAAGGCATTTGCAATCTCTTTTTTCTCGGAATAGCCGTTGATAACAACAACCTCCGTCATAGACATGGACCTGCTCAGGGTAGTATCATCCACTTCGGGGATTGGTGCAAATCCATAGGAATGCTCGAGGCTTCCGTTTTCCTTTGCCTCTTTTAGCTTTGCCACACCGTCAACAGAACAGATGGTAAAGATCATCTTACCGTCAATAAAGTCCGAAATAACCTTATCGTAGTTGTTTAAGGCAGAGTCAATGTTAAAGAAATGGTGCAGATACTGGTATCTTAAAAGCGCATTGACAGTCTTTGTATTGTTGAACTCAAGATTCGCTCTGTCGTCACCGCTTTCTCCGCCGAGGCTTACGACGTCACCGATAATCCAGAAATTGTAAAGAATATCGGAAACATCCCAGCTCATAACACCGTCTACACCTGCGGGAGCACTGTAGCTGTCCGCTATGGTAAGAAGTTCATTTAAAGTCTCGGGAATTGCTCCCTGATATACCTCTTCGGTCTTTGCCGCAAGAACGGAAGCCTGTTCTTCTTCGCTTAAACTGTCGTAGTTAACTTCAGGCTCTGCCACTGCTTCCGCTTCTGTATTTTCAGTACTTTCACCGGCGGAATTCTCCTCAGCCGTACTCTCTCCGGTTTCCTCCGAGGAGAGCTGGTCTATCTCTTCAAAATACTCTCCGTCGACAAAGGGCTCTCCCTCTCCCTTTAAGATAGCAAGGGCCTTCTGACTTGCCCAATCGTGAAGATAGTCTTCGTTGTAGACAAGAGCACATGTATCGTAGGAAAGAGGATATCCCACTGTCCTTCCGTTATATTTAACGGCATTTAGAGCCGCCTGAGAGAAATTTTTATCGTTACACTTTCTTTCAGGATCGTCGATTGGAACCGCAAGTCCCGCAAGAAAAGCCATCTCAAGGGACTCATGTCCCAAAATGTATGCATCCGGAAGCTGATTGTTCTCGATAGATGCCTCGTTTATAGCCTCAAGATAATTGTCATTGGTAATAAGGACGGGAAGAACGTGAACATTGTTTTCTTCGCCGAAACTTACCGCCGCCTTATTGACATAGTCGGACATAGTCTCATCCGAGTACCAAAAATAGATGGTATCGCTTCTGTTATACCATGCTCCTCCTTCTTCCGCCGCATCCGTACTTTTCATCTCCAGCGTACTGCTGTAGAAAATAAGCGCTGTGGCAAGGATCAAAGATATTACGCTAGTTATTTTATGTTGAAGTTCCATTATTTACCTATAGGTCCAGTCTTTTAGTCTTCGATGCACTTATCAAGGATTGATATCATCTCGTCGATATTTTCCTTAGTAATTATAAGAGGCGGCACGAACCTCAATATATTGGCTCCGGCATTAATAAGTATCAGCCCGTTTTCAATAGCCTTATTGATAACAGGGGCTACGGGCTTTTCAAACACAAGTCCCTGCATAAATCCGGCGCCTCTGTGCTCTTTGATCGAGGGATGCTTTTCCTTTATCTCCTCGAGCTTCTCCCAAAGGTAGGGAGAGGCTTCCCTTACATGGTCCGAGATATGGTCTCTTTCAAATATCTCAAGCACTTTGTCTACAGCCGCGCATGCAAAGGGATTTCCGCCATAGGTGGTTCCGTGGTCTCCCGCTACGAGAGAGTTTTGTCCAACCTTTTCCGTCATAAGGAAAGCGCCGACGGGTACGCCGCATCCGAGAGCCTTGGCGGTAGTCATGATATCGGGCTTTACTCCGTACTTTTGCCAGGCAAAGTCATATCCGGTCCTTCCCATTCCGCACTGTATCTCGTCAAGTATAAGGAGAATATCCTTCTCGTCGCAAAGCTTTCTGATGCTCTTAAGGAAATCCTCAGTAGCGGGGGTAAGTCCGCCCTCTCCCTGAACAGTCTCTAAAATAATAGCACAGGTCTTGTCATTAACAAGTCTCTTTACCGAATCAAAATCATTGTAATCAGCAAACTTTATATTGCCGATTCCGGGCTCAAAGGGGTCACGATAATGGTTGTTTCCGGTAACGGACAGAGCCCCCATAGTACGTCCGTGGAAGGAGTGGTTCATAGCGATTATTTCATGATCAGTTCTTCCGTCTTTGTTAAAGCCGTACTTTCTCGCCGCCTTTATCGCGCCTTCTACCGCCTCAGCGCCTGAGTTTGTAAAGAAAACCCTGTCAAGTCCCGACATCTTCTTTAATCTCTTTGCTGCCGAAATAGCGGGCACATTGTAGTAGTAGTTAGAAGTATGAAGAAGCTTGTCGGCCTGGGCTTTTATAGCTTCCTTATATTCGCTGTTTGAATATCCGAGGGCAAAAACTGCAATTCCGGCCACAAAATCCAGATATTTTTTCCCTTCAATATCGTAAAGATAAACGCCTTCTCCCCTGTCAAGAACAACCTGATAACGGTTGTAAGTATGAAGAAGCGCTTCTTCCGCATCATTTATTAAATCAGTGGTAAGCTGACCCATAAAACCTCCCGGTGCAGAGCCTATTTCACGTCTGCAAGATTATCATTGTCGGCAAGAATCGCTGTGCCGATACCTTCGTTTGTAAATATCTCAAGAAGCAGGCAATGAGGTACTCTGCCGTCTAAGATATGCACACGGCTTACGCCGCCTCTGATTGCAGAGGTACAATTTCCGAGCTTTGGAAGCATACCTCCTCCGATGATACCGCCGCTTATAAGTTCGTCAGCCTCAGAAGCGGTAAGGCGTGAAATAAAGGTGCTCTTGTCATTGATATCTCTGTAAAGCCCCTCTATATCAGTAAGAAATACCAGCTTATCGGCGCCTACAGCCTTTGCTATAGCGCATGCTGCGTCGTCGGCGTTGATATTATAGGTATTGAAATCATCATCAAGTCCAACAGGCGCCACGATAGGAAGGAAATCATTGTCCAAAAGGTCGTACAAAACCTTGCTGTCGACATTTTTAACGTCGCCCACAAATCCTATATCCTGTCCGCCGGAAAGCTTCTTTGTAACATTAAGGAGTCCGCCGTCTTTACCGCTGATTCCGACAGCCTTAACCCCAAGCTCCTGAACCATAGTAACAAGGCTCTTGTTTACTCTTCCGAGAACCATCTCGGCTATTTCCATCGTCTCCTCATCGGTAACACGAAGCCCGTTGACAAACTGTGCTTCCTTTCCGACCTTGCTGACCCAGCGGCTGATCTCCTTGCCGCCGCCGTGGACGATTATAGGCTTAAAACCGACAAGCTTTAAAAGAGTAACGTCCTTAATGACATTCTTTTGAAGCTCCGGATCCACCATAGCGCTTCCGCCGTATTTAACAACAATGATCTTACGATTAAATCTTTGAATGTAGGGAAGTGCTTCGATAAGGACTTCTGCCTTTTTCATGACTTCCTGCATATCCTGTGCCATTTTTACTCTCCTTGTAAGCTCGGGGACTAAACCAAGTCCCGTAAATTTTATAATATCAGAAATCTGCCGTTTCTTCAATTTCTATATGATTAAATATCCTTAATATAAGCCTCAAAAATTACGATCTGTAATCTGCATTTATTTTGACATAATCGTATGTAAGGTCGCATCCCCAGGCAGTAGCCTCCTCGCTTCCTTCATGCATATCCACAAATACCGTAACTTCGTCTTCTTTCATTATCTTAACTGCGAAATCCTCGTCAAAATCGAGGGGAGTACCCTTGTCGAAAACCTGAAGCCTTCCGGCCTTGCTCTCAAAGAAAAGCTCTACGTCTGTCTGGTCAAACTTTGCGCCGGAATATCCCATAGCGCAAAGGAATCGTCCGAAGTTGGCATCACATCCGTAGATAGCGGCCTTTGAAAGATTCGAGCCTACGATGGCTCTTGAAAGGGTTCTTGCGTCCTCCTTGGTTTTGGCATTTACCACCTTCGCCTCAAAGAGCTTTGTGGCTCCTTCACCGTCGGAAGCCATTCTTCTTGCCAGATATCTGCAGACATAGAAAAGAGCTTCTTTGAATGAATAATAGTCGTTATCTTTCTCTTTGATCCTCTCGTTCTCGGCAAGACCGTTAGCCATAATAAGCAATGTATCATTGGTCGATGTATCTCCGTCAACGGTTATCATATTAAAAGTATCCTTTATAACATCACTCAAAGCCTCCTGTAAAAGAGACTTTTCGATTGAAAGGTCGGTAGTTAAAAATCCCAGCATCGTACACATATTGGGATGGATCATACCGGAGCCCTTACTCATACCTCCTAAGGTTACGGTCTTTCCGCCCACCTCGAAAGTAACGGCAATCTCCTTATTTACCGTATCGGTAGTCATAATAGCCTTTGACGCGGCTGTTCCGGCCTCTGTGCTGCCGTCAAGAGTCCCGGACATAGCCTCTACTCCCGCGGTAAGCTTTTCTACCGGGAGCTGCATTCCGATAACTCCGGTAGAAGCCACGGCAACCGTATCCGCAGGAATATTCGCATACTTCTCAACTGCTTTTGCAGTCTTTTCGCAGGCTTCAAAGCCTTCCTTTCCGGTACATGCATTAGCGATTCCGGAGTTTACCACAACCGCCTGCATCTTTCTTCCGGAGTAAACAAGATCCATATCCCACTGTACGCAGGCAGCCTTTACAACATTGCTTGTAAAGGTTCCGGCGCAATCGCAGGGTACGTCGCTTGATACCATAGCCATATCCGTTCTTCCCTGATATTTTATTCCCGCAGCACAATCCGCCGCCTTAAATCCTTTTGGTGATGTAACTCCGCCTTTTATCTCTTTCATAAATGTACCTCTCATATCTGCCGCTTTATCTTAACTGTTAAATGCGGTAATATTAGCCTCGTTCAATGTAAAATCATAGTAATTCAGGTCAAGTCTCTTAGTCCAGCCGATGCAGTTCCAAAAAGCATTTCCTATGTCATTCTTAGTAAATGCAATAAGGCTTACTTTGTTGATTCCTTCAGCCTTAAGAGCGTTCATACAAAAGACGACCATCTCTTTTCCGATACCCTTTCGTCTGAAGTCCTCTCTGACACAAACATGATAGAGGCATCCTCTTCTGCCGTCGTGCCCGCAAAGGATTGCTCCGACGATCTCACCGCTATCGCTCACAGCAACTACGGATGTAGAAGGATTTCTGTCTATAAATCTGTCAACGCCTTCCTTCGAGTCGTCGATGCTTCTGATGGCGAATCCGTGGATCGTCATCCAAAGGGCTCTTACCCCTTCATAATCTTCTTTTGTCATAAGGCGTATGGAAAAGCTCATTTTACTACCTGCTTTCTTGCATTTTTGATTTAATAAATGCACTTGCTTCTATAGAATAACACTTTTAAAAATTTTGTCCACCGTTTTTTATTTTTATGCACTTATATTTTTCTAATATGCATAATTATACATATTATTTTGCATTATTCAAGAATTGTTCGAATATTTATTCTAAAAATTTGCTTTTTTATCTTGCGTTTGTCTCTTCTAAGTTGTATAGTAGCATTTAGAAACTTTCTTATACCTAAACGGAGGCAAATTAATATGAAAGAAAAGGTTATCTTAGCTTACTCCGGCGGACTTGATACCACCGCCATTATCCCCTGGTTAAAAGAGAACTTCGATTATGAAGTTATCTGCGTTTGCGTTGACTGCGGTCAGGAAGAAGAACTCGACGGACTCGAAGAGCGCGCTAAAAGCTGCGGAGCTTCCAAGCTCTACATTGAGAACGTTACAGATGAGTTCTGTGACGATTACATCGTTCCCTGTGTACAGGCCGGCGCCGTATACGAGAACAAATATCTTCTCGGTACTTCAATGGCAAGACCTCTTATCGCAAAGAGGCTCGTAGAGATTGCTCGTAAAGAGAATGCTACCGCTATCTGCCACGGTGCTACCGGAAAAGGTAATGACCAGATCCGTTTCGAGCTCGGAATCAAGGCCCTTGCTCCCGATCTTAAGATCATCGCAGCATGGAGAAACGAAAAGTGGACAATGGATTCTCGTGAGTCTGAGATTGAATACTGCAAGCAGCACGGTATCCACCTTCCTTTCTCAGCAGACTCCTCATACAGCCGTGACCGTAACATCTGGCATATCAGCCACGAAGGACTTGAGCTCGAGGATCCTGCAAATGAGCCCAACTATGATCACCTACTCGTACTCGGCGTAACCCCCGAGAAAGCT
>JAFPRD010000276.1:0-2144 GCA_017401005.1 Lachnospiraceae bacterium | reverse complement strand
GCATGGGCAAGAGAAATGCAGCGGGACGATACTTTCGTAACCGGAGGAAAGCATATCGGATCGTCGATTACCGGAACAAGCTCAAGCAGATGCAATCCTTTCTTTATGGTTCACCCTCTAGAGACAAGCGAGGATGTGGGGGAGGTTTACGGCTTCAACCTTGTTTACAGCGGAAATCACTATGAATGCGTTGAGGCAAGCGCTTTCGGAAAGACAAGGATCGTAAATGGAATCAATCCTGAGGGATTTTGCTTTGTATTGAAGCCGGGAGAAGTTTTTGAATCCCCCGAGGCTGTTATGACATTCAGCTGTAAGGGATATAACGATATGAGCCATCATATGCACGACTTCGTCAGAGAGCATATCGTTCGAGGGGAGTGGAAGAAAAAGACAAGACCCGTCCTTTTAAACAGCTGGGAGGCAGCTTACTTTGATATAAATGAAAGCAAGCTTACGAAACTTGCCAAGGCCGGAAAAGAAGTCGGAATCGAGCTTCTCGTAATGGATGACGGCTGGTTCGGAGAAAGAAACGATGACAGCTGTTCACTCGGAGACTGGGATGTTAATACAAAGAAACTGCCCCGCGGCCTTAAAGGACTTGCTGATAAGATTAACGGCGTAGGTCTGGATTTTGGAATCTGGGTCGAGCCTGAGATGATCTGTGTAAAGAGTAAGCTTTACGAGGCCCATCCCGACTGGGCTGTTAATATACCGGGAAAGCCTCATTCCGAGGGACGTAACCAACGGATACTTGATTATTCCAATCCGGATGTGGTTGATTTTATTATCGAAAAGATGTCTGAGGTGTTCTCCTCCGCAAATATTGCTTACGTTAAGTGGGATATGAACAGAATCTTTTCCGACTACTTCTCACAGTATTTAACGGCAGAGCATCAGGGCGAGCTGGCGCACAGATACGTACAGGGATTGTACCGCTGTATGAAGACTCTTACGGAGAAGTTTCCTCACATACTTTTCGAGGGATGCAGTGCCGGCGGAAACAGATTTGATCTTGGAGTGCTTAGCTATTTCCCTCAGATTTGGGCAAGTGATGATACTGATGCGATGTGCAGACTTGCAATCCAGACCGGATACAGCTACGGATATCCTATGTCAACCGTAACAGCGCACGTATCCGACTGCCCTAACCATCAGACGCTTCGTACGACTCCTTTGGAGACCAGATTTAATGTGGCTTCCTTCGGAGTTCTGGGATATGAGTGCAATCTTTGTGATATGAAAAAAGAAGAGGTTGCAGCTATCAAGGCACAGATAGAGCTCTACAAGGAGTGGAGAGAAGTATTGCAGTGGGGCGACTTCTACAGAGGGAAAGGAAATGCTGTATTGCCAACGGTTACCGCGTCAACAAGCGGCGCCGCGGCGGTTCCCTACAGCAGTGACAATTTTGCGGAGTGGACCTGCGTTTCGAAGGATAAAGAAAAAGCGGTGGGCATGGTGATGCAAAGGCTTGTTGTTCCTAATTCTCCTTTCCATTGCTACCACGCAAAAGGACTTAAAGAGGATGCACTTTATAATCTTTACAACAGAGTCCTTAAAGTAGATGTAAGAGAGTTCGGAGATCTTGTAAATACTGTAGCGCCTATACATGTCAAGAAAGACGGACTTCTTATAGATATTATCGCGAAGTTTGTAAAGATGGATGGTGAGAGCGAGAATGTAATCGCCTCCGGAGATACCCTTATGAACGGCGGCTTACATTTAAAGCAGGCCTTCGGTGCTACAGGCTACAATGGCGAAGTCCGCCACTTCCAGGACTTCGGATCAAGGCTTTATTTTATCGAGAAAAAATAGGACAGAACGTTTACCGATACAATGATCAAATAAAACGGCGGGTGATGGAATATCCATCATCCGCCGAATGTTATTGCTTATCTTGCTGCGTCATATCCCGCAAGCATTGAATCGTAGGAGCTTATAAGCTCTTCGCGCTTTGCGTCGTCAAACTGGGAGAAGATCTGTTCTCTTGTAAGGATCTTGTCGCCGAAGATGGTATTTGCTCTTTCCTGAAGCTTGTCATAGCTTAGGTAGAAGCCGCCGTGACCGTAAACACCGTGTTTTCCGGCAAGGTCTGCAGAATAATCTTCGAGGAGGTAGGTCCTTTCATATCTCAAGGGGTTCCAGCT
>JAFPRD010000275.1:0-7625 GCA_017401005.1 Lachnospiraceae bacterium | reverse complement strand
AACGCTGCCTTCAAGACCTGCGTTCTGTGCGATCTTGGTAAGAGGAGCTTCGAGAGCCTTGAGAACAATCTGTGCTCCGGTCTTCTCATCGCCTTCAAGAGTATCTGCAAGAGCGGCAACCTTCTTTGAAGCGTGGATATATGCGCTTCCACCACCGCTGATGATACCTTCTTCAACTGCTGCTCTGGTAGCTGCAAGAGCATCCTCAAGACGAAGCTTTGCTTCCTTCATCTCTGTCTCGGTAGCTGCGCCTACGCGGATAACAGCAACACCGCCTGCAAGCTTTGCAAGGCGCTCCTGAAGCTTTTCTCTGTCGAAGTCTGAAGTAGTCTCTTCAATCTGCTTCTTGATCTGTGCAACACGAGCTGCGATAGCTTCCTTGTCGCCTTCGCCGTCAACGATAACTGTATCGTCTTTTCTGACCTTTACTGACTTAGCGCGTCCAAGCTGCTCGATAGTAGCATCCTTAAGCTCAAGTCCGAGTTCAGAGCTGATAACGGTACCACCGGTAAGGATAGCGATATCTTCGAGCATAGCCTTTCTTCTGTCACCGTATCCGGGAGCCTTAACAGCTACAACATTGAAGGTTCCGCGAAGCTTGTTAACAATAAGGGTTGTAAGAGCCTCACCCTCAACATCCTCAGCGATGATAAGAAGCTTCTTGCCGGACTGAACGATCTGCTCAAGAAGAGGAAGGATCTCCTGGATATTGGAAATCTTCTTGTCTGTAATAAGGATAAGGGGATCTTCAAGATTAGCTTCCATCTTATCCATATCGGTAGCCATATAAGCTGAAATATATCCGCGATCGAACTGCATACCTTCTACAAGGTCAAGCTCGGTCTGCATGGTCTTTGATTCCTCGATGGTGATAACGCCGTCGCCTGAAACCTTCTCCATAGCGTCAGCAACAAGATTTCCGACTTCTTCATCACCTGCTGAAATAGCTGCAACACGAGCGATGTGCTTCTTTCCGTCAACAGGCTTAGCCATCTCCTTGATAGCCTCAACAGCACAATCGGTAGCCTTTTTCATACCTTTTCTGAGGATGATGGGGTTAGCTCCTGCAGCAAGGTTCTTCATACCTGCATTGATCATTGCCTGAGCAAGAACGGTAGCTGTTGTAGTACCGTCTCCGGCTACATCATTAGTCTTTGTGGCAACTTCTTTTACAAGCTGAGCTCCCATGTTTTCGAAACCGTCTGCAAGCTCGATCTCTTTTGCGATGGTAACACCGTCGTTGGTAATAAGGGGAGCGCCGTAGCTCTTGTCGAGAACAACGTTTCTTCCTTTAGGTCCAAGTGTAACACTAACTGTATCTGCAAGCTGATTAACGCCTGCTTCCAAAGCGGCACGTGCTTCTGCGCCGTACTTAATTTCCTTTGCCATTTTAAGTCATCTCCTTAAAAATTTTTAATTAGTCTTCTACAACAGCAACGATATCGTTCTGTCTTACAACGATATACTCGTCATTGTCAAGTTTAACTTCGGTTCCGGAATACTTGGAGAAAATTACCTTATCTCCTACCTTAACCTGCATAGCAACTTCTTTTCCGTCTACCATTCCTCCGGGGCCTACTGCAATAACTTCAGCCTGCTGAGGTTTCTCTTTATTCTGTCCGGGGAGAACGATTCCTGATTTTGTGGTCTCCTCTGCAACGAGCTGTTTAAGAACAACTCTGTCTCCCAAAGGTACTAACTTCATAATGTTTGCCTCCTTCTTGTTAGCACTCTTTTCTTTTGAGTGCTAATTACTAAAACATAATATAAACCACCCTACAAATTTTGTAAAGTGGTTTATAAGTGTTTTATATTTTTTTTATTATTTTAATCAGCACTTGATCTCAAGATATCCTACAAGTTTGGAGAAATCGTACTCTTCCATGATTCCCTTGTTTGGATCGTAGAACTTTCCGTCATAGGCAACGAGATAATGTCCGAATCTTCCGAGCTTCTCGATCATAAGTGCGCATTTGGGAAGAACAACGCTCTCCGCATCATTCTTGTAAACGATGATATCGGAATGTTCGATTCCGTAGTAGTTAAGGGCAGAGATAAGCTTGCCCATAGTAGCCTGCCACTCCTGACAGTTCATAACACGGCAAACCTCCTCGATGCTGACGCCCGCAAGCATAGCAACGCAGGTCTGTCCGCAAAGTCCGTCTCCGTCCTGAACCTGAATGTCGATACCGTCAATCTTTCTGATGGGATTTTCTACGCTGTAAGGGCTCTCTCCGTCCATAGGTGCAAGAGATCCGTGAACATGCAGAAGCATCTCATAGGATGTTCCTTCTTTAAGGTCAAGGTTTGCACTGTTTTCAAAGAAAAGCTCGTATCTTCCCTTCTCAAGAGGATTGAGGTCGCAGGGAACGATCTCATTTTCGATTACAAGGTTAGCCTTAAATGCGTCACGCTGCTTAACAACCTCCCAAACGTTAAAAGGGATGTTTACGGCATATCCGCTGTTCTTCTTTTGTAATTCTGCTTCAAATAAGTATCTCATACTTCTTCCTTCCTAATTTCAGTTCTAAATCTATATAAAATAGTGTAAAAATGATTTCCTGTCTAACTTCCGATGCCGAGTATGATAGTGGCAATCCGGAAATACAAAAGCAGCGAAAGCGCGTCCACGATAGTCGTGATAAAAGGACTCGCCATAACCGCAGGGTCAAAGCCGATTCGCTTTGCTCCGATGGGCAAAAGACATCCAACCAGCATCGCAACAAGTACGGCAAATACAAGAGTAAGACATACGGTAAGAGCAACAAGGAGCCCGACTCTGTCAAAAAGCATAAGCTTTGCAAAATTGGCAACCGCCAGAGAAAGTCCGCAAAATACGGCTACTCTTACTTCCTTCCAGATAACTCTCGGAATATCTCTGTACTCAATCTCTCCTAATGAGAGTCCGCGGATAATAGTAACCGAAGCCTGTCCGCCGGCATTTCCGCCGGTATCCATCAGCATCGGGATGTAAGCGATAAGCGCCGCATATACGCTGAGTGCCTCTTCAAAGGAACTGATTATCGCTCCGGTAAAAGTAGCCGAAACCATCAGTAAAAGTAACCAAGGGATACGCTTTTTGTATGTCTCAAAAACCGACGTCCTCATATAAGGCTTGTCGGTAGGCACGATAGCTGCCATTTTTTCCATATCCTCTGTGGTTTCTTCCTGGAGGATATCCACAACGTCATCGACCGTGATGATTCCAACGAGCCTGTTCTCGTTGTCAACGACGGGCATAGCGGTAAAGTCGTATTTCTGGAACTGATGCGCAACCTCTTCCTGGTCCATCATTGTCGTAAGAGAGATGACATTTTCATGCATGATGTCACCTATAACATCATCACCGTCCGACAAAAGAAGGTATCTTAAAGCAACCGTTCCTATAAGCTTTCTCTGCATATCAAGGACATAGCAGATATTGATGGTCTCTGAGTCGATTCCGACTTTTTTAATACGTTCTATAGCCTCGTTGACCGTAAGGTTTTCCTTAAGATCGACATACTCCACAGTCATAATGCTTCCGGCGGAGTCCTCGGGATATCTGAGCAGATGATTAATGTCTCTCCTCGTCTCGGGACTGGCATTGGCCAAAAGCTTTTTGACAATGTTTGCAGGCATTTCCTCAAGAAGATCGGCAGCATCATCGGCCATCAGGTTATCGATGATGTTGGCGGCATCCTTTTCGGAAAGGGATGTAATGATAAGCTGCTGGTTTTCAACCTCGAAGTATGAAAACACATCAGCGGCTAAATCCTTGGGAAGAATACGGAAACACTTAAGGAGATCCCTCTCGTCCAATTCCTCCAAAATCGCAGCAATATCAGCATCGTTCAGCTCGGAAAGGAACTGGCGAAGCTTAGTATACTGCTTGGTACTTAGAAGCTCAAGAACTTCATGAGCCTTTTCTAACTCTTCCATAGCAATTCTCCTCTATAAAGTTGGTTACATGTTTAGAATCGAAATGCACATACGGGTCACCGGAAAGTACATTTCGATAAGTACTTCGGGGGACTGACGAGTCGCTGTTTTCAGTTCGTATCATATAACCACCTCCTTTCGGAGAATTTCGGCCATATCCGGCCGCTATTCCATTATCCTATCATTTACAACTACTTTAATCTTTCTACGATCTTACATTCGCCAAGCTTTGTGATAAGGCATCTTCCGGCTGTGGCTTCTGTAATCTCTTTTTCTATTATATCCGAAATATCGGACACAACTCTTAATCTGAATGTAACATCAGCAGCATAATCCGCATCGGAAAGATCGATTTTACTTTTTTCAAGCAGATATCTTACACTGCTAACATCATTATAATCCAGTATAACCTCAAGGCAAACGCCTTCGGATACTCTGCCCAGTACGCTGTTTTCAAGAGCGTCCTTTACAGCAGCGCTATAAGCTCTTACAAGCCCTCCCATTCCGAGAAGCGTGCCTCCGAAATACCTTGTAACGACGGCGCAGACACCCGTTACTCCTTTTCCGGAAAGCACCTCAAGCATCGGCCGCCCTGCTGTACCGGAGGGCTCGCCGTCATCGGAGCAACGGGTAAGCTCTCCGCGACTTCCTATGATGTAAGCGCTGCAATTATGCCTGGCATCCCAATACTTCTTTTTTATCGAAGCTATAAATTCCGTGGCTTCTTCCTCGGAGGAAACAGCCTTTAGGGTTGCGATAAACCTGGATTTTTTTTCTTCATACTCTCCCGTTCCACCCTCGAGCAGTACTGTATATTCTTCTGCCATCTGCGCTCTCCGAAAACATTACTGACCCTGCGCAGCCGCGGCTGCAGCCTCCATCTCCCAGATCTGATTCTGAATCTTACTCTGGTAATCGGGATCTGCAAAGAAAGCGTCGTCGTGTACACAGTATACGGAAGTGGTGGGTTCGATATAAACATCGTTTCCGTTTTCATCCTGTATGATCTGTGTGGATCCCTCTATAAGCTCAGGTTCCTCGGGAAGAGGAAGCTGAACGACTCTTTCCGTCTGGAAAGGACAGTTAGGCGTAGCAATACGGTTGCAGTATGCACAGACAGTTCCCGAATAGTGAAGATTACAATAATCTTCGGGATTTTCACCGGTAGGAACATTGTCCTCAGAGAAAAGCTCCACTCTTGTTGTTCCAAACTGTCTGCAAAGGTCTGTTGCAAGCTTTCCGGATATGGTACAAACTTCTCTTTCAACAATTCCTTCAGGTCTTTCAAATCCTTTATTCGGAAGATCTGCATGTACCCTGGACATTATAGCTTTCCACATCTTCTTTGAGATGTCCTGCTCTCTGTTTGAGGAAGCTGTGCTCATCTCGATAGCGTTATCATATCCTGTCCATGTTGCAGCAGTATAGTAAGGTGAATATCCTACAAACCAGAAGTCCTTGTTCTTGGAGGATGTACCTGTCTTTCCGGCAAGAGTCATTCCGCTGAAGGCTGCCGCCGTACCGGTACCTCTTGTCATAACCTCCCTCATGGCATCTGTCATAAGATAAGCCGTCGTTTCTTTAAATACTCTCTTTTCTACAGGAGCTTCATTGTCGATAATAACATTTCCGTCTGCATCGGTAACCTTTGTATAAAGCTTGGGCTCACAGTAGATACCGCCGTTTGCAAGAGCCGCATATCCTGCATTAAGCTCGTAAGGAGATACACCGTAGGTAAGACCTCCGAGAGCAAGCGTCTGGTTGACATCGGAGTATATCTGTCCGTTAATAACAACACCATCGGTTATCGATGTAAATCCCAGCTGTGAGCAGTAATCATATCCGAGCTGAGGTCCGACTACGGTAAGGTTCTTAACAGCAATAATGTTAAGGGACTGGATGATACCGGTTCTGATTGAACATTCGGTTCCGTACTGTCCGTATCCGGAATACCAGTTTTTAACGGCACGTCCGCCTGTATAGTTAAAAGGCGCATCGTTGTAAGTTGTAGCCAGAGTCTTAAGGCCGGCATCGATTGCGGGCGCAAAGCTTCCAAGTACCTTAAAGGTAGATCCGGGAGAACGGAGCGCTCCTGTAGCTCTGTTAAGAGTACGGCGTCCTTCCTTGGCTCCGCGGCCGCCCATCATCGCTACGACATATCCGGTATGAGGATCCTCGATAACCATAGCAACCTGGGGCTGAGCTGTAAGTGAGATAGCCTCAAGGACATTATCCTCAGTCTCAACAATGCCAAGTTCTTCAAGCTTAGCGTTCTTGTAGGCTTCCGCCGCCGCGTAGGCAGAATCCTGATCGGCGAAAATAAGGTTAAAGCCCGACTGTCCCATAACCTCCTTGTACCACTTGGTCATCATCTCTTTTGAGTAGTTGTGCTGCTCTCCGTCTTTGTCGGTAATCGTAAGAGCATAGTTAAGATACCAGTGTACTTCGCTGGAGTAGTTGTCGGGATTTGCAAACTCTTCGTTCATTATATTCTGGATATCGGGATCCATAGTTGTATAGATACGAAGTCCTCCGCTGTTGAGCATACGCTCAGCCTCGGCCTTTTCATTACCCATAGCTATAAGATCGTCCCTAACTTTCTCATAAACAGCGTCTGAGAAATATGAAGAGATTCCGGAGTCCGTCTTTAAAAGCTCTGTATTATGAAATCCGATTCTCTCGTAAACGTCCTCTGTATCTGCTTTAGCCTCGTCGTACTCTTCCTGCGTGATCTTTCCGATCTGCAGCATTCTGTTAAGTACCCTTTCCCTTCTCTCGGCGTTTTTATCCGGGTGATAGATGGGGTTATACTTTGAAGGGTTCTGTGTAACGCAGGCGATTACAACAGCCTCGGAAAGATTTAAGTCTATAGCCGACTTTCCGAAATATCTCTGTGATGCGGACTCGATACCGAGAGTATTCTGTCCGCAGTTAACCGCATTCATATATCTTAAAAGGACATCATCCTTTTCTGTCTTTTTGGTTACTTCGATGGCGAGGTACTGCTCCTGGATCTTACGCTTGATCTTACGCACCATATTATCTCCCTCATCCATCCATCCCGTGAAGATGGTGTTCTTAAGGAGCTGCTGCGTGATCGTACTTGCACCCTGGGTTTCCTTACCGCCGCTCTTTATAAACTGATAACCGGCACGGAAAATACCTTTAAAGTCAATTCCGTTGTGCTCGTAGAAACGTTCATCCTCGGCACAGACAAAAGCCAGCTTTGCAGCGTCGCTTATCTCATCCCACTCGACCTCGATACGGTTTGAGTTCATACTGACATACTGGTCAATCTCATTTCCCGCAGCATCGTAAACGATGGATGCCTGACCGGTAGCGATCATATTAGCGATCTGTATCGTGGGTGTGTTTGCGATTATACTTTTAAAAAGTCCGATTCCTCCGGCTATACCGCAAACAATGACAAATGCAATGGCGCCAAGTACAAGCTTTAAGATAAGCTGGCTTATCTTTCGGCTGACCTTGCTGCCGTAAGCATTAATGTCTTTATTAATACTTTTTATTCCTCTTTTACCATAATTCATAATCTGCCTCTGCTATGCATAAATTCAGGATATTAGACAAAAATACACAAGGATCAAAATATGAAATAAAAAACAAGAATGGGGGTAAATACATATCTTGTGGAGGATACGCAGTAGAGGCATTTTCTCTGCGGAGACCTTTTAAAGAGATGCTTT
>JAFPRD010000274.1:0-9783 GCA_017401005.1 Lachnospiraceae bacterium | reverse complement strand
TCCGCGGATTGCTTGAAAGTAGCAGAGGAATTGTACGAAATAACCGGCAATTATGGCGGAGAGATGGTTAGTCTTAATTACGATATCGGCGATGATAGGCAAAGCAGGACTTTAAGCGCAAGGATTCATGCTGCGTCCGAACTGCTAATTTCAACTGAAGACGAAAAGTACAAAGAGTTTTTGCACAATAATATTGGCTTTATCCGCAAAAATATAAAGGGACTTGGTTGGATAATCTGCAGAAGCCTTGATATGCTGGATGCGTTGGATTATGACACTATTAAATCCGCTATGCCGGACCTTAAGGCCGAGATGGACAAGATGAAGGCCGAAACCCCGTATGGAATTCCTTACAGACCGAATATCTGGGGAGCGGGCTGGGCAATTCAGGGTATGGGAAGCCAGTATTATTTCTTGCACAAGACTTTCCCGGATATCTTCGGCCCTGAGCTTTTATTTGATGCTTTGCAGTTTATACTTGGGTGTCACCCCGGGGAAAATACAGAGTCTTTCGCATCAGGAGTCGGCGCAAAGAGTGCAACAGTTGCTTACGGTGCAAACCGCGCGGACTGGTCATATATCCCAGGTGGCGTAATAAGCGGAACAGCGCTGATACAGCCTGATCTGCCCGAACTCTTGGATTTTCCATTCCTTTGGCAGCAAAAGGAATATGTCATCGGAGGCGGGTCTACAAACTATTTGCTCCTTGCCCTTGCCGTAAAGCGTGTGCTGGAGGGAATGTAAGGAATTTGCATGCTCGAGTTAGAACTTGGAGGCATGCGATTAACTAGAAACCTGAAATCCGCATGCCGGTCGGGAAGCCTGTAAGCATGCGGGGGTGAGAAAAGTGCGGTTCCGCATGCTCCTGCTGGACGGAGCGAGCATGCGGGGTAGAGGAAAGTGAAGTTCCGCATGCTCTTGCAGGACGGAGCGAGCATGCGGGGTAGAAGAAAGTGGAAATCCGCATGCCGTAAAGTCGAAAACTAGGCATGCGGAAACGACAAAAGCTGCCGGGCGAGTGCCTCGGCAGCTTTTATCATATATTTTTTCACTATATTGGAGGGTGGGACTTATATATACTTGAATCTGCAATAGCTGCTACGCCCTGAGACGCTTGCAACGATCTTAAAACACTTGCTGCGCCCCGAGACGCTTTCATTGCCCTTAAAACACTTGCAGCGCCCTAAAACAGTTGAGGTGCCAGCGGCTATATAGATTCAATTACATGCATGTATATCCGCCGTCTACGGGCACGATTGCGCCGGTTACGTAGGATGAAGCGGGAGAGGAAAGGAAGATTGCGGCTGTGTCGAGCTCACCTTCGTTTCCGTAGCGCTCAAGAGGAATCATTGTTCTTGCGTTCTGCTGGAAGAACTCGGAATCAAGAGTTTCCTTGGTAAGAGGAGTGTAGAAGTATCCGGGGCAGATAGCGTTTACGGTAATGCCCTTAGCGCCCCATTCTGCAGCGAGTGCTCTTGTGAGGTTTACAACACCACCCTTTGCAGCGTGGTAAGGAGCTGAGCCGGCAATCTTGTTTCCGACCATTCCGTACATGGAAGCGATGTTGATGATACGTCCGAAGCCTGCAGGGATCATAGCCTTTTTTGCGATAGCTCTTGCCATCTTGAAGGTTCCGAAGAGGTCGATGTTCATTTCGTTTGCAAACATCTCATCGGGAACGTCCTCAGCAGGAGTAACTCCGCCGGTACCTGCGTTATTGATAAGAATATCGATACGTCCGAACTTCTCAAGAATAGTATCAACAGCGGCGTTTACCTTATCTGTATCTGTAATATCACAAGCTACTCCGATAGCTTTTACACCGTAAGTTTTTTCAATGTCTGCTGCTACTTCGTCGATAAGATTCTGACGACGGGCGAGAGCAACAATGTTAGCGCCCTGGCTTGCAAGAGCCTTAGCCATCTGTACACCAAGACCGGTGGAGCATCCTGTTACAACGGCAACTCTGCCGGTAAGATCAAAATAATTGTTCATTAAAAAAGCCTCCTTATATGTTCTGAAGTAGATTCAATTGCGTAAAACCTTTTTGATAGCATCACTATATCAGCAAACGTTTTATTTGGCAAGTGTAAACGCTTACATTTATGAAAATTTATATATTTTTCACAAAGTTTACATGGGATATATGGATGATTACACTATTCCTTTCATGTAACCACGGAAATCAAATGGATTATAGGAAGCGACAAAAAAAGTAAAACAAATTCCCCCAAAAATCATAGGAAAATCGTATTATTTTATGTATAACTCGGTATTAGCAATTCCCTTTAAAAATAAAGTATGTTATAATTAATCATGTTTTTTTGAAAGGAGTTCATATATGGCTGAAAATAACAATTCTGACCTTAAAAAAAGTAATGAAGTTCTTGCAAAATTATCAATCAACAAAATCTCAAATAAGGTTGCTATCATTGAGCAAACGGCGCTTGTTTCTATCATAGCCGTTGCCTACCTTATAGAGCTTATCAAGGGAAACCGCACGCTTCCTTACGTTGTTGCTACTCTTATTCTTTGCTTTGTCCCGGTGATAATAGCCTTCCTTTTATACAAAAAGAACCCGGATTCACGTGACGGAATCATGCGAACCATCGGAGGAGGCTTCACAATCCTTTACGGATATGTTTTATTTAGCGCCTCGAATGATCATGTATATGTTTACCTGATGCCGATGCTGATCATACTTCTTATCTTTAATAAGATGAGATTTATCGTCATCGTCGGAGTCGGAGCGACTGTATTTAATATTATTTCGGTCCTGATACAGATTCTGGTTTACCACAGAACCGAGACCTCGGATATTACGACTTACGAAATTCAGATTCTTGTTGTGGCTGTTTGTGCTGTTTTCTTTATTATGCTCAGCAAGAATACCAGCAAGATTGCAGAAATCCGTGCTGCGAGACTTTCGCTTGAAACCGAAAAGGCAAATGAACTTGTTGAAAGAGTCCTCGGCGTTTCTAAGAAACTTACCGACAATATCGCTGTTGTTGATGAGAAGATGGCAAGACTCAATGAATCAATGGTTCAGACTCTTGATTCTATGAGCGAGGTTAACAGCGGTACAAATGAATCTGCCGAGGCTATCCAGCGTCAGCTCGTTAAGACCGAAGAGATTCAGGAATACATCAGTTCCGTTCAGGGGGCGACTGTTGTTATCGGCGACAGTATGGAAAGCACGATGAACGCTATAGAAACCGGAGACGAGCAGGTTGTGGCTTTGAATAAGCTTACTGCCGAGTCTGAAAAGGCCGGTGAAGAGGTTGCTGCTTCCCTAGCATCCTTCAGCGAGATTGCCGGACAGATGAATTCCATTACAGACCTTATCAATAATGTTGCTTCCCAGACAAGTCTTCTTGCTCTCAATGCATCAATCGAGGCGGCAAGAGCCGGAGAAGCCGGAAGAGGATTTGCTGTTGTTGCCTCTGAGATTTCAAACCTTGCCGGACAGACTACAAAGGCCACCGGAGATATTACGGAGCTTATCGACAAGATCAACAGCCAGCTTGACGGTATGATCGCAAGCATCGACGGACTTTTAGAGGGCAATAAACAGCAGACTGATGCAGCTGAAAAGACGGCTGGAAGCTTTGAGAATATTGCCCAGAATATCGACAAGATAAGACATGAATCCGATGAGCTTAACAAGATAGTCAGAAGTCTTGCGGCGTCAAATAAAGAGATCATCGATTCGATCCAGACAATCTCCGCGATAACCGAAGAGGTTAGCGCTCACTCAAACGAGACTTACAGCGCAAGCGAAGATAATCAAAAGACTATCGAACAGATTACTGACGTTGTCGCTAAGCTGAGCGAAGACGCGGAAAAGCTTAAAAACGCAGAGTAATGCGCGAATATATACCAATAGAAAATCAGATTGGAGACTTATGAAAAAATGAAACACACTGACATTAAAGAAGTATTTGAAAAGCCCGCATACGGCGAGCAGGTAACAGTCTGCGGATGGGTACGTACATCCCGCGATTCAAAGAATGTTGCTTTTGCTGAGCTCAATGACGGTACTTCTCTTAAGCACATCCAGATTGTTCTCGACAAGGAGAGCGGAAAGACTTTCCCTGAGGACGCTCTTAAGCTTGGAACTTCTCTTAAAGTAACCGGTAAGGTTGTTGAGGGAAGAAACAATACTCCCGAGATCAATGCTGAGGAAATCGAAGTATTGGGAAGCTGCCCCGCAGAGTACCCTCTTCAGAAGAAGCGTCATACTCTTGAGTTTTTACGTACTATGCCTCATCTCCGCGGAAGAACAAATACCTTTAATGCTATGCTCAGAGTTCGTTCGGTGCTCGCTGCTTCATTACATGAGTACTTCCAGAAACATAACTATGTTTACGTAAACACTCCCCTTATCACCGGAAGCGACTGCGAAGGCGCCGGTGAAATGTTCCAGGTAACAACCATCGGTTATACCGATAAGTACAAGAGTGAAGAAGAGTATTATGCAGACGATTTCTTCGGAAGAAGAGCCGGACTTTCCGTATCCGGACAGCTTGAGGGTGAAATGGCGGCTATGGCAATGGGCAAGATTTATACCTTCGGCCCTTCATTCCGCGCTGAGAATTCCAATACTCCCAAGCACCTTGCTGAGTTTTGGCATATCGAGCCCGAAGTAGCTTTTGCAGAGCTCCCCGATGTTATCGAGATCGCAGAGGATATGCTTAAGTATGTAATCGGTAATGTCCTTGAAAAGTGCCCCAAGGAGATGGAATTCTTTGATCAGCATTTCGAGGAAGGCCTTATTGCAAGACTTAAGGACCTTATCTCGCACGAATTTGCTACCGTTACTTACACCGAGGCAATCAAGCTTTTAAAGGAATCAGGAGAGAACTTCGTATATCCTGTAGAGTGGGGCGTTGACCTTCAGACAGAGCATGAAAGATATATCGCCGAGAAGGTATTTAAGCGCGCAGTATTTGTTACTGATTATCCTAAGGAGATCAAGTCCTTCTATATGAAGCAGAACCCCGACGGAAAGACTGTTGCGGCTGTTGACCTTCTTGTTCCCGGTGTCGGCGAGATCATCGGCGGAAGCGAAAGAGAAGCTGATTATGACAAGCTTGTAGCTGCTATGAACGAAAGAAAGATGAACCTCGATCTTTACAACGATTACCTTGATCTTCGCAGATTCGGATCGGTTCCTCACGGCGGATTCGGACTTGGATTTGAAAGACTTATCATGTATGTTACCGGCATCCAGAACATCAGAGACGTAATTCTCTTCCCCAGAACAGTCGGAAACATCAGATAAAGTTTTATTTGACATTAATTCTACGATGTTATATTATTTTCAAAGATAATAACGCAAAGGCGCGGTATTGCTACTTGCAATGCCGCTTTTTTGTAATATTGCGGATAGCGAATTCACATAGCTATCCGAATATAAAAGAGAATTATTTACCGGGAGGAAAAGAAGATGTCAGAAAATATTTATATTCCCGAGGGTTATAAATCAGTTCTATCGCTCAGGGAAACTCAGCACGCAATCAAGTACATTAAAGATACTTTCCAGCAGACCCTTTCTTTTGCGGTTACTCTGGATCGTGTTACAGCACCCCTTATCGTCCGCTCCGGAAGTGGTATCAATGACGATTTAAACGGTGTTGAGAGAAAAGTAAATTTTGATATGCTTGCCGAAGGCGGAGAAGCTGAGGTTGTTCAGTCTCTTGCTAAGTGGAAGAGAATGGCACTTTACCGTTACGGATATCGCGAGGGCGAAGGTATCTATACCGATATGAACGCTATCAGACGCGACGACAAGATGGACAATGTCCATTCAATCTTCGTAGATCAGTGGGACTGGGAGAAGGTTATTACAAGGGAACAGAGAAATATCGAGTTCCTTAAAGAGACCGTTAAATCGATCGTTAAGGCTATCGCTTATACTAAGAGACAGGTGACTTTAAGATACCCTGAGATCAAGAATCCCGTTAACGAGGATGTTTATTTTATTACTTCTCAGGAACTTGAGGACAGATATCCCGGAAAGACTGCAAAGGAAAGAGAGCGCCTTATTACCAAGGAGTACAAGACGGTATTCCTTATGCAGATCGGTAAGATGCTTAAGTCCGGCGAGCCTCATGACGGACGCGCGCCCGACTATGATGACTGGGAACTTAACGGAGATATCCTCTTTTGGGATGATGTTATCGACGATTCTCTCGAGATTTCCTCAATGGGTATCAGGGTAGATGCTGAGTCTCTGGCAAGACAGCTTAAAGCCGCTAATGCAGAGGACAGAATGCAGTATAAGTATCACAAGATGATCGCTGACGGAACCCTTCCTTTAACCATTGGTGGCGGTATCGGACAGTCAAGACTTTGCATGTTCCTTCTTGAAAAGGCTCATATCTGCGAGGTTCAGGCATCGGTTTGGCCCGAGGAGATGATTGAAATCTGCGAGAAGAACGGAATGCATCTGTTATGATAAAGAACATTATTTTCGACATTGACGGAACACTTTGGAACTCCACGGAGGTCGTTGCAAAAGGCTGGAGGAGAGCCGTAAAAGAGACCGGATATTCAAAATGTGAGATTACAGGATCCATACTGAAAAAAGAATTTGGTCTGCCGATGAATATCATCGCAGACCATGTTTTTAGTGACTTAAAAGACGAGGATAAAAAGGCTGAGCTTTTAAAGCTTTGCTGCAAATATGAGCATGAGCTCCTTGAGAAAAATACCGAGGATATTTCGTATCCGGGAATCGTAGCGGAGATTAAAAAACTTGCAAAAAAGTATCGTGTCTTTATCGTAAGTAATTGCCAGAAGGGCTATATAGAACTGGTCTGCGGTAAGCTTGGGATAGAGGACTGCATTGAAGATCATCTTTGCTTCGGGGATACGGGACTAACCAAAGGTGAGACTATGAGAGAGCTTATGGAGAGAAACGGTCTTTCCGAAAAAGAAACTGTTTACGTCGGAGATACGGCCGGAGACAAGGCGGCAACTGAATTTGCCGGCGCAACCTTCGTATATGCAGCCTACGGATTCGGAGAGCTGGAGGGGGAAGCACATGTAGTCAATTTACCTAAAGAAATTGGGAATATCATAGAAAATATTGGTCGAACATTAGATTAAGATTATTCTGATCTGCTTGTTTTTTGTAAACAATACTGATAATATACTTAGGCATACTTTTAGTATGTAGAAAAAGCCCCATGACGAGGTGGTATGCTCCCGGTATTCGATTATTCGAAGAAGGGGGGTGGTGTGAATGACAGCATTTGAAATCGTGATGATTATGCTTGGGATTTTAAATCTATTAATCTCATTTAGTCATATTATTGTAGCACTACTTTCGTTTCTTAGTAACTCTAAAAAACGATAAAAAATGCCTCTCTCGTCAGCACACGGGAGAGGCGGCTCGTAAGAGCTAGTCCAACTTCGGAGCATCCACTTTGGAGTGGGTGCTTTTTCTTTTAATAAGATAGCACAAAACACAGTGTGTTTCAAGTACAATAGCACTAATATAATGATTTCTTAAAAGGTTTTTTATAGCTTTATTTGCGAATGCAGGGTTTATTTATGTATCGTATATCTCTTATCTTCCAGCACATGGGCGGCGTTTTCCAAATCAGCCTCTGAGTAAAACTCGATGCGCATATTACCGCCTTGATATTCTGAATTATGGATGATTCCGATATTCTTTATACTTATTCCTCTGGTTGCGAGGAGAGTAGCAATTGTTGCGAGGGCGCCCGGTTCATCGGCGATATCGACGAAGAGGCGATAGTTTACCTTGATGGGGCCGCTTCCGGCTACTGTGAAGGAGTCACGATATTCTCTTGCGGTATCGAAAAGATGATGAATGTCTTCGCCGTTTCTTTCGTCCAATGAAGCATCAATCGTCTTAAGCGAAGAAATATAGTCATTAAGAAGCTTTCTGATGTTATCTGTATTGGTCATACAGATCTGCTCCCACATATCGGCGGATGATGAGGCGATACGTGTAATATCTTTAAAACCGCCGGCGGCGACGAGGCGCATAAGTCCTTCCTCAGAATCGGAATCCTTCACAAGGTTAACGAGGGAGGCTGCGATTACGTGAGGCAGATGGCTGATCGCCGCGACGATGTAATCATGCTGCTCGTAGGTAAGGACAAGAGGAATGGAATCAAAAGATTCCACCAAAGCGCGTAGCTCCGTCACCTTTTCGGCGGGAGAGGAAGCAGTGGGGGTCAGGATGTAATACGCGTTTTGAAGGATTGAAGCCTTTGAGTTTAAGTATCCGACGCGCTCGCTTCCTGCCATGGGGTGACCACCGATGAAGTTTTTCTCCATGCCAAGCTTTTCTACGGCTTTGTGGATGCCGGTCTTTACGCTTCCAACGTCCGTGATGATGCAGGAAGCCTTGATGACGGGCTTTAACATTGCAAGAAATTCTTCATTTTTCTGTACCGGAGCGCAAAGAAATATGTAATCGCAACCTGAAAATGCGTTAAATCCGTCATTCTCAAAATCTTTCTGGCATACAGCGCGGTTTATAACGCCGTCTGAAAGTGCCTCATCAAGAGATGCGGCGCTTCTGTTGTATGCTATTATAGTAGCCTCGGGCTGTTTCTCTCTGATAGCGCGGGCTACGCTTCCTCCGATAAGACCGAGGCATATAAAACCATAAGTTGACATAACTCTAATTCCTTTTTTAATCTTTGTAAAATCAGCAAGATTATAAATTAATCATATCTTTGCTGTAAACAATTTCCTTACCCACTATACCGCTTTAAAGCGTTATAGTCAACTTCCCATTGAATTTAAATCCTGCATATAATATAATTACGTAGTTAGGGGTAAAAGAATTTCACCCTTTATCATCTTTATTATATGTGAATCAATAAATTTATATACAAGGAGTTCCGAAATGAAAGAGTATTACAATCATCACGAAGTTGAACCCAAATGGCAGAAAATCTGGGACGACGAGAAGGCTTTCGCTACCGGCGAGGACTTTTCAAAGCCTAAGTTCTATGCCCTTGTTGAATTCCCTTACCCCTCAGGACAGGGTCTTCACGTAGGACATCCCAGACCTTACACCGCTCTTGACATTGTTGCAAGAAAGCGCCGTATGCAGGGTTACAACGTACTATATCCTATGGGATGGGATGCTTTCGGACTACCTACCGAGAACTTTGCGATAAAGAATCATATTCACCCCAAGATCGTTACCAAGAACAATGTTGAGCGTTTCAAGAACCAGCTCCACAGCCTTGGCTATTCCTTCGATTGGGACAGAGAGATCAATACAACCGACCCCGGATATTACCACTGGACTCAGTGGATCTTCCTCAAACTTTTCAATGCCGGACTTGCTTACAAGACGGAGATGCCCATTAACTGGTGTACCTCCTGTAAGGTTGGCCTTGCAAACGAGGAAGTTGTAAACGGCGTCTGCGAAAGATGCGGAAGCGAAGTAGTACGTAAGGTTAAGAGCCAGTGGATGCTCAAGATCACAGAGTATGCCGAGAAGCTTATCGAAGGCCTTGACAGCGTTGATTACGTTGAGAGAATCGCTACTCAGCAGAAAAACTGGATCGGTAAGAGTACCGGTGCTGAGGTTAATTTCGCCCTTACCGGAAAAGAAGACAAGATCACAGTTTATACAACAAGATGTGACACACTTTTCGGCGCTACATATATGGTTATGAGCCCCGAGCACCCTTATATCGACAAGTATAAGGATTCGATAAAGAACTGGGACGCTGTCGTAGCTTACAGAGAAGAGGCTGCTAAGAAGTCTGATTTCGAGCGCGC
>JAFPRD010000273.1:0-13559 GCA_017401005.1 Lachnospiraceae bacterium | reverse complement strand
TACACATTTTCGAATCGGAAAGAAGCCATTCAGACCTTAAGGTAAGATACATCTTTTTATCCGGTGAGTCAGCGGACTATTCCGGTATGGCAAATGCGTACAGAGAGTATCTCATAACCAACGGTTTGTTAGCTGCGTCCGATACCTCTTACAAAACAAGAGTGGATTTCCTCGGAACCGAGAGAGAAAGCTGGGTCCTCGGAACAACTCCGGTTGTTATGACTACAGCGGATGACGTCAGAGAAATCTACGATGACTTAGAGAGCGAAGCGGTAACGGATATACTTTCGGTTTATAAGGGATGGCAAAAGGGCGGACTGTACGATCTTCCCATAAGCGCTTATAGCGTAGAGCCGAAGATCGGCGGAAAAGCTAAGCTTACAGATCTTATAAATGACTCAAAGGAAAAAGGAATAGACCTTTACCTTTATAATGATGCGCTTTTAATCAATCCGGATGAGAAAAACGCAACCTTCAATGTAGTAAAGAAGATAAATAAGAGACGATTTGAACTCACAACCTATATGGATGTGTACAAGAATCTTTTGTATCTCATCCCTTCGAGAAGCGACGAGCTCCTTGGCAGATTTATAAAAAGCTATACGAAAAAGGGAGTTGATAATCTTGCTCTTGCTGGAGTTACCAATACTCTTTTCTCCTACAACTACAGCGGAAATAATTACTCAAGATACGACACACAAAGTTCCTACGCGGCAACTCTTTCTGAGGTTTCGAAAAACACAAACCTTATTATGGAGCAGCCCTTCGCATACCTTTGGGCTGATACAAACGCTTTCCTTGATATGCCTCTTTATACATCGGCGTTTATCTTTGAGGATGAGAGCGTACCCTTCCTGAGTATGGTACTAAAGGGAAGTATGCCGGTGTATGCAGAGTATGTAAACTTTGAGGCCAATAAGCAGGAGTTCTTTTTAAAGATGGTAGAGAGCGGCTCATACCCTTCCTTCTACATCACAAAAGAAAGCTCCTCCGAGCTTATATATACCAACTCAAGCGATATATACAGCTCTGAGTACTCTTCCTACAGATCAACCATAGCCGAGTACGATGAAAAGCTTGGGGAGCTGAACGAAAAGCTTTCCGGAGCGACGATCGAAAAGCATGAGATCTTGGGAGACGGAGTGACAAGAGTTACCTATTCAAACGGAGTCAAAGTCTATATAAACTACGGCTCTAAAGAAACAGAAGTTGACGGACTAACCATTGGTTCAATGTCCTATGAGGTAGGCAGGTAATGAGTGATATTAATGGTCAGGTTAAATCGGATATAGAAGAAAAGAGACCTAAAAAAGTCCGGGTAAAAAGAGGAAAACTCGAAGCCCGCGAGGCCAGAATGGGTTACTTTTTCGTACTTCCCTGGATCATAGGTACGCTGATATTCGTACTTATTCCTTTAGGACAATCCTTTTACTATATGTGGTACAACATAAGGATTACGCCTCTTGGAACAAAATTCACCTGGGTGGGAACGGGAAACTTTACACAGATCTGGCTGGAGAATCCGGAATTCCCTCAGCAGCTTGTCACCTACATCTGGCAGACAATAGTTGAGGTTCCCATAATCGTAGTATTCGCCCTTCTCATTGCGATGATGTTAAACGGAAAGATCAAGCTTAAAGGCTTTTTCAGACTTATCTTCTTCCTTCCCGTTATCATCGTCAGCGGACCGGTTATGAATATGCTGGTAAGCGAAGGAGCGTCCACGATCCCTGCGATGAATACGCAGGCCGTGATAAACGCTTTGGATTCCTTCCTGCCGTATTCTGTGGCACAGTCGGTGGGTGAGCTTTTCGGAAATATGATCATGATCCTCTGGTACTCCGGAGTGCAGATACTGATCTTTTTATCGGCGCTGCAAAAAGTCGATCCTTCCCTTTACGAAGCGGCAAAGATGGACGGTGGTTCCGGATGGGAATGCTTCTGGAAGATCACACTTCCGACGATTAAAAACTTCATCCTGCTGAATGCGGTTTATACGGTAATCTTTTTATCGAGCAACGAACAAAACGAGCTTATCACAATGATAAAGAACGCTATGTTCTCGGGTACAAAGGAAAAGGGTTACGGATACGCTTCGGCAATGGCATGGATGTATTCCATCGTAGTTACGCTTATTGTTCTTCTCTTCTTTGTAATCCTTGGAAATAAGAGAGATCAGTACGACAGACTTGTTTCTAAGAGAAAGAGGATGCTTAAGAGAGAAGAGAGACTTTCAAAGAAGATAGAAAGGAGGAGCTTAAGAAATGAGAGAAAACTCGAGCGCGCAAGGCGCAGCCACCGCTACAAGACCTACGACGGCCGCGGCGACTATTAAAAAGATCTTTACAAAGGAAAAGCTCCACCGTTTTGTCTTTGGTACGAGAGAAAAGCAGGGCGTTGGAAAGATGATCGTGATCTACGCCCTCCTTATATGTATCGGATTTGTATATCTCTACCCGATGCTCTATATGATAAGCACGAGCTTTATGAGCAGGGATGACCTTCTCGATACATCGGTAAAATGGCTCCCCTCGAGCTTTTACATCCAAAACTATATTGATGCCGGAAAGAGCATGGACTTTTTTATGAGCTTTCTAAAAGGTATCGCTATTGCGGGTATTCCGACACTTATCAATATTGTTATATGCATGATGGTGGGATACGGATTTGCAAGGTATGACTTTAAGGGAAAGAAGATAATGATGGGACTTCTCATCTTTTCTTACATCCTTCCCAGCCAGGTAACGATGATACCGACTTATGTGCTTTACAACAATATGCATATCCTTGGAACTATCCTTACCTTTGTAATACCTGCAATTTTCGGAAACGGACTGAATGCACCGATCTTTATACTGATCTTTTATCAGTTCTTTAAGCAGATACCCAAGGTACTTACAGAGGCTGCTGCAATCGACGGAGCGGGTCATTTTAAGACTTTCTTCCGTATAGCTGTTCCTTCGGCGGTACCGGCTATAGTAACCGTTGTACTTTTCTCCTTTGTCTGGTACTGGAACGAGTCCTACCTTACGGAACTGTACGTACAGGGACTTTCGGCAAATACCGTTTGGACAAACCTTGTTGTACAGCTTAAAAACTTCGACCAGTCCTTTAATACAAGGGCAACCGTTGGTGATACGGCGACAAGCCTTAACGAATCGGTACGAATGGCGGCAACGACCATTAGTATACTTCCTCTTCTTATCATGTATCTGATACTTCAGAAGCAGTTCGTAGAGAGTATCGACAGAGCCGGTATCACAGGCGAATAAGTAGGTAAAACCGCAACCTCCTTTCAGAAGGTAGGAGGGGGCGATTAACAAATAAACTAATTTTTCATAATAAAGGAGGATACTATGAAAAAGAGAAAACTTGTAGCTGCCCTTTTAACGGTAGCTATGGCGGCTACGCTTCTTGCAGGCTGCGGTGCGTCCGGCGGAAAGACCGGATCTACCGGCGGAGTTGACGAGAACGGCGTAACTACCGACAACATCACACTCACCTATTGGCACTACGAAGATGAGACAACAGTAGGTCTTATGGCTGAGGCCTTCATGAAGAAGTACCCCAATATCAAGGTTGAGTGCAAGCAGATCGCAGATATGTCAACAGACCTTTCTGCAGCAGCTGCAGCAGGAACCTTCCCCGATGTATTCTCGGGTACAGACTCCGACACTGCACTTGCAAACATGTATTGGATGGACATTACCGACTATGTTGAGAACGATCCCGATATGGACAATATGATGGTATCCATCAAGAACTATGGTATCGGAAAGTTTGACACCGACAGATGGTTCGGACTTCCTACATGGTACCAGCCCAGCGCTATATTCATCGACAGAAACGTTATCACAAAGCTTAATCTTCAGATGCCCAGAACCGACTGGACCTGGGACGAGATGATCCAGCTTATCAAGGACGCTACAGTTGATGACCGCTCAGGTATGAAGTACTACGGACTCGGATTTTACAACAGACTTGACTCACTTTACGGAATTGCTGCCTGCGCTACGTCAGAGCGTGCCATCAAGGGTGAGTTTGGATTCGACGGAACAGATTTCGACCTTAGATACTGGGCAATCGGTGAGCAGGAATTCGGTGATCTTCAGACCGGTGGATACGTTGCTCCCAAGCAGAATACTCAGCAGATGGAAGACTGGTCCGGAGACTGGGGAACCTGGTTCGGTGCTACCGGACACGTAGCAGTATTCTCAGAGGGCTTCTGGTCATATCAGAACCTTTGGGGAACCGATGGTTATCAGGAACAGTACGGACTTGATATCGTTCCTTACGTAACTCCCAACGTTGTAGACGAGAAGGATCACAACATCATCGCTAACATGTACATCGGAGGCGTTTCAACCTCTTGCAAGCATCCTTACGAAGCATACCTTCTTCTTAAATTTATGGGTATCGGAACCGAAGGATGGAAAGCAAGACTTGACATCTACGAGGATGAGAGCATCACAAATGCTTCAGGTGTAGCGCTTAAGCATGCTAACATGCCTGTTCCCATGACTCTTGATACAGAAGTTTGGGAAAGATATAAGGCAATGTTCCCTACAGATGCCGATCATAAGCAGTATTGGGATGACTATTTTGCATCTATCACAAGACCTGTTCCTTACGGCTGGTACTCAATCGCAGGATACTGGAACTTCTGTGACCAGTACTTCAACAAGATCGGTATTCACGATCTCGTAGACGCCGGAACCGCAAAGGCTGCGGACTACGCTGCTGAGGCTACCGAGCAGGCAAACTACTACCATGCAGAGGCGATGATCTCTTACTTCGGTCCCAGCGGATACGATGTTCTTTCAGACGAAGAGATCGCTCAGTATCAGGCAGTTGTTGATTCATTCGGAAAGTAATTGCCCGGAGAGCAATTATTTATAAAAAACAGGAGGAAAGCTAAATGAAAAAGAAGCTTTTAAGCGTTCTTCTTTGCGGAGCTATGGCAGCAGCAATGCTTGCGGGATGCTCTAAGGGAGGAAATACGGGTACGGAAGCACAGACCGGTGGTGAGACCGCAAGTGCAATACCTCAGGACTATAAGTACTACTATTCATTTGATCAGGCAGATGACAAGGAGTCCATCAGAAAGGTTACCTGTGAAGCAGGATCCACAATGGTTCCCGTGGAGAAGGAAAAGAATTATATCCCCGGTGTAAAGGGCGAAGCTCTTTACAATGACGGTGTATTCGGATACGACCTTGAGGATGTTAACGGCGTAGGAAATTCATACACCATCTCTTACTGGACATACTGCCAGAGAAGCGCTCTTTATATGCCCAACACAATCTGGGGACCCGACATCAAGGGTAACAAGGACATCGGAGCAGAGCAGTGGGCTGCATTTGACTGGCTTGCATCTGACGATGATTCAACCCAGCAGGTATTTCCCGGAATCTGGTCAAACGAGGGAGCAGGCGTAGGACGTGCAGAATGGAAGGCTGCAGGAGCAGATCCTCAGACCGGACACTGGATGCACCTTGCACTCGTTGTTGACGAGAACAATGTTTCAGCAGACGGAAACCTCTACTATGCTAAGGTTTATGTTGACGGACAGGAATATCAGAAGATAACCAACGGTGAAGTTGTTCCCGTAAATATCGTTAAGAGCGCAATGGCTCCCGCAGATTCCTTCGAGTTCCTTCTCGGTATCAACTACTGGGATGCAGTATTCAAGGGCGCATTCGATGAGCTTTATATCTACGACAGAGCTCTTGATGCATCAGAGATCGCAGCACTTGCTGCTGACGGAGACTCTTCAGTAGCTCTCCAGGAACCCGAGAGAGTTATCGAGCCTGTAGCAAGCGAAGAATTTATTACCGCTCTCGGAGATCTTTCTCTTAAGGCTGAGGAAGGCAAGTTTACATCAGACGCATATCCTATTAAGGACGGCGAGACCTTTAAGTTCTCTTTAAAGAACTGGTCCGACGGAGCTGACGTAAAGAACAACTACATCCTTAAGTTTGCGACTGAGAGCAAGGATATTGCTACTATCTATGCTGACGCTTCCGGTACTGTAAACGGAACAGATATTACAAACGACTTTAGCTATACCTGGGGTAACTGGAACTCTTGGCTCCAGAATACTATGAGAGAGGCTTCTCCCGTTATCACAGTTTCGAGAACAGGTGACGAGATCACCCTTTCCTGCGACAACGTAGACATCTACGGATCGGTTGGAGCAAATGTTGCTAATGTAACCTTCGCTACCGGAGCAGCAGATGATGAAGCTATCAATCTTACATTTACCAATAAGGACAGCTATGTAGAAATTCTTTCAGTAAAGGATATGACTGCTAAGGCAGGCGGAATCGTTGTAGGTAATACCGACAGAACAACAGGCTGGTGGAGCGCATTCTCCGATATCTTCGGAATCGGATATGGCGAGACCGTAACTAAGACCTTTACAAACTACAATGACGGTGGAGACAACTGGCACAACTTCGTTGTAATCCTTCAGAATACTCCTACCGGACACAGTGCAGATACAGAAGGATACGCAGAGTATGCGGTAGTAAGAGCGGACAACTTCGGTTGGGGCGCAGGATACGACGGAATCGTAACTCCCGAGTGTGACTGGAACTGGGATACATTCATGGCAGACATGGATGGTGCCAAGATCACAACAAGTATCACCAACAACGGCGAGACTGCTGATATCAGCATTATAGCCGAGACTACAACCGGTGCTGTTTATCACCAGACTTACACAGGAATCGATATTGCAGGCGGAGATCTTTATGCATGCTTCTCTTGCGAAGCTTCCTACTTAAACTTTGATACTGTAACCGTTGGTAACACCGACAGAACAAGTCCTTTCTGGACTGCATTTTCAGATATCTATGCAGTTCCCGAAGGAAGCTCCAAGACTATCTACTTCAAGAACTATACTTCAGGTGCCGAGAACTGGAACAACTTCAACGTAGTACTTCAGAATACTCCTACCGGACACTCAGCAGAGGCTACCGAAGGATATGCAGAGTACGCAGTAGTTCGTTCAGACAACTATGGCTGGGGCGCAGGATACGACGGAATCTGCACACCCGCTTGTGATTGGAACTGGGACAGCTTCAAGGCAGATATGGACGGAGCGTATGTAG
Organism: Lachnospiraceae bacterium; assembly: GCA_017401005.1. Lineage (GTDB taxonomy): Bacteria > Bacillota > Clostridia > Lachnospirales > Lachnospiraceae > AC2028. The sequence goes on along the minus strand of JAFPRD010000273.1, from coordinate 6,444 downwards.
CTCTTACCGTATTTAACCGCGGAGAGACTGCTGACGTACACGCAAGAGTTACTACCGCTGACGGAAGCAAGATCTACACCCAGGACTATCCCGGAATCGCTATTGACGGAGATCTTTACTTCTGCCTTGTTATGGATGGCTCATACGTTACCATCGAGTCCGAGAGAGTAGGTAATACCGATCTTTCAAGCGGCTTCTGGACAGCATTCTCAAATATCTATCCTGTTAAAGATGGAGATACTGTTTACAAGAGCTTTACCAACTATACTTCAGGTGCTGAGAACTGGAACAACTTCAACGTAGTACTCCAGAAGACTCCCACCGGACATGCCGATACAACCGAAGGTTACGGCGAGTACGCAGTAGTTCGTTCCGACAACTACGGTTGGGGTGCAGGATACGAAGGTATCGCTACCGCTGAATGCAATTGGAACTGGGATTCCTTCAAAGAGGATATGAACGGTGCGCACGTTCTTGTAGCAGTTACCAACAACGGAGACACAGCTGATGTTAAGGCTTATGTTACTACCGAAGCAGGTGCAACCTACACCCAGAGCTACACCGGAATCGCAGTTGATGGAGACCTTTACTTTACATTCGTAATGGATGGCTCTTACATCCTTATTGACGGACAGTAAAACCTAAATAAATATCCTGCCGCAAGAAACATCCGGTCAGTCATAAGCGGCAGGCATTTATAAAAGTTTCCCGGGATGCGGATGCTTTGCATCCCGGGATTTTTAAAAAGATAAACGCAATTTTCTAAATTTTGTACTTTACGGCGTGACTTCCCCGTCACGCCGCAAGGTATGTAATTTATTAAAGTTTCGGTAAATCGGAACTGACAAAATAGGAGCAAACAGATGGAAGTAAGACCCAGAAACGGAAAACTAACAGAGTATAATACACCTTTTATAGAGCAAAGGGCCGATCCGTATATTACAAGAAGCGAAGAAGGAAAATACTACTTTACAGCATCGGTGCCTGCATACGACAGGATCGTACTTCGCTGCTCGGATACTCTTGAAGGTCTTAAGAGCGCTGAGGAAAAGACTGTTTGGACTAAGCATGCCTCGGGGGATATGAGCCGTCATATCTGGGCGCCGGAGCTGCATTTTCTTTTTGGAAAGTGGTATATATATTTCGCCGCATCAAGAGAGGAAGATATCTGGAGACTTCGCCCCTACATCCTTGAATGCACTGGGGATGACCCTATGAAGGATGAATGGGTCGAGAAGGGGATGATGAAGAGGAGCGATGATGACATTTACTCCTTTGAGGCCTTTTCTCTCGATGCCACGATATTTGAAAATAAGGGTGAGTATTACTACGTTTGGGCAGAGAAGGTAAGCGTTGGGATACAGATCTCAAACCTCTATATCGCGCGTATGGAAAGCCCTACAAAGCTTGCTACGGCTCAGGTGCTTTTAACTACTCCCGATTACGACTGGGAGAGAGTAGATATCTGGGTAAATGAAGGCCCCGCTGTAATAAAGCATAACGGAAAGATCTTTCTTACTTATTCAGCCAGCGCCACGGGAGAATGCTACTGTATGGGTATGCTCTCGATTTCGGAGGATGCGGACTTGCTTGACCCCAGAGCCTGGAAAAAGGAAAGACAGCCCGTTCTTAAATCCGACAGGGAAAAAGGCTTCTACGGTCCCGGACACAATTCCTTTACCGTAACGGAGGATGGAAGAGATGTTTGCGTTTACCATGCGAGAACATATCTCGAGATAGTAGGAGATCCTCTCTACGATCCCAATCGACATACGATGCTTATGGAAGTAAAATGGGACAAGGACGGAAGCCCTGTATTTGATTATAAAAACAGGATTTTTTAGTATTAAACAGGTGATGAAGAAGATGAAAAAAATGTAAGCCTTTTAAACAAAAGAATTGTTTCTTTGCTTTTGACCGGAGCTTTAGCGCTATCTTTGGTGGCTTGCTCCGGAGAAAATGAGGGAGGAAATGCTGCGGCGAATATACCCGACAGTTATAACGGAGAAATAGATGTACAATCCGAAAACGGAATAACCGTTACCCTTGCAACAGATAAATCCTCAGTTAAAAAAGGAGAAACCATCGGTTACTCACTTACTGTAAGCAATGAAAGAACAGGGTATACGGTAAGTATGGTTTCTGTGGAAAGCTCAAATGACGAGGCTTTCGGAGAAACAAAAGTGCCCTCTTTCTCAGGACAGATTTTATACGGAGAGAGCAGTTCCTACGAGGGAACCCTTACCGCTTATCCCGATGAGGAAATGACTTCTAAAGCGGGAACGAAGCTTGCTCTTTCCGGAGATATTGATAAAGTAACGCTCCGCCCTTACGTTAAGGTTAAGTGCGGCGACGAAGAACTGATGATAAGATACATCGTGGAGGTAATCATGTACCAGCAAAAAGTTGAGATCGATCCTGCAGATAAAGTTACTTTAAAGACCGTATCCTGCCATGATCCTTCGATCATCGTCGGAGAGGACAAGGAAGGAAAGAAGTGTTACTATATTTTTGGATCCCACAGAGCCTGGGCGAAGTCATACGATCTTCAAAACTGGACTAATTTCAGCAACAATTTAAGTACAGATTATGCAAAGATCTTAGAGGAACCTGCAGCCTGGTCTGCTCACGGAAGCAAGAATTATAAGGTTGACGGATATATGTGGGCTCCGGATATGATCTACAATAAAGCCATGGGAAAGTGGTGTATGTATCTGTCTGTAGACGGTGACAATTGGTATTCATCAATCGTACTTCTTACCGCAGATACTATCGAAGGCGACTGGACCTACGAAGGAGTAGTGGTATATTCCGGATTCCACAGCGATGAGTTTTATGATGAGACCGACGTTGCGGAAGTAACCGGAGAGACGGAATATCCCGAGAGATACAATAAGGGAAAGAAGTGGGGAGATTATTATCCCAATAATATTGATGCCTGCGTATTCTACGATGATGACGGAAATCTCTGGATGACTTACGGATCCTGGAGCGGCGGAATATTTATGCTCGCTCTTGATGAGGAGACAGGCTTTAGAGATAAATCCGTAACCTACGCCGATAACATTCACTCAGATCCTTATTTTGGAAAGAAGATTGCCGGAGGCTGTTACGTATCCGGAGAAGCATCATACATCCAAAAAATCGGAGATTATTACTGGCTCTTTATGTGTTACGGCGGTCTTGAAGCAAAGGGCGGATATAACGTTAGAGTATTCAGAAGCGAAAGACCCGATGGTGATTTCGTTGATATGATGGACAATACACCTTATTTTGACAGCTGGGTGCAGAACTTCAATCTTCCCATCGGAGTAAGACTCTTCGGAGGCTACAAGTGGCGGACTTTCACCCAGGGACAGGTGGCCCAGGGACACAACTCAGCCTTTGTTGATGACGATGGAAAAGCATATATGGTTTTCCATACCCGTACTACTGACGGAAGCGAAGGCCACTATGTAAAGGTTCATCAGCTTTTCTTAAATAAAGAGGGTTGGCTTGTGGCGGCTCCTTACCAGACAAGTGGAGAGACGCTCAAAACCGACGGTTATTCGGCTTCGGAAGTTGCGGGTAACTACGACCTTATCATTCACGAGCTTAACATTGATTATGAGCACCTTGAGGTAAACAAGCCTTCATCGGTTACTCTTAATGAAGACGGAACCGTTACAGGAGACTGCGAGGGAACCTGGAGCCTCGAGGCGGGAACTCCTTATATAAATATCGTAATCGGCGGTGTGACGTATTCCGGAGTTACTCTTTCGATGAACGTCGAGGGAACTTCTATAGAGACGATGACCTTTACGGCTCTTGGAGATACAAATCAGATCACAATCTGGGGAAGCAAGTCTTTGGAATAAGCGAAGTAATAAATCTATTCCGCCACGGTAAAGGAAAGCAGACCTATGACTGAAACAGACAAGAGGTTAAATGACAACCGGATAAATGAAGCAGGTACCGATATGGATCTGTCTGAGCTTTATAAGGATGAGATCCAGGATACGGTTAGATCTATGCAAAAAAGCGCGGATGTTATGACAGAGAATTACCATGATCATCCGTATACCGCAGGAGATATTGTTCGGGATATAATTATGTTTTTTGTTACTGTAGCGGTAACCTTTGGTTGGCTTCTTATAATGCAGCTTATCATAAGTTTTGTATTTCTTTCGTACATTCATATGAAGTTTGACAATATGATCATAGTATCCATAGTGGGGGCCGCATTGGCAGCAGTCGTATACGGTATTGTTAAATCAAGAAAATACATAAGACTTAATGACGAGAAAACTAAAAGGAAAGAACTTAAGAAAGAGCAAAGGAAAGACGTCTGATAATGGCCGGGAATTTTTGTAAAAAGTGTTTATTAAGAGAGATGGCGGAAGCCGACAAGGCGATGATCGAGAAATACAAGAGCGCCATTAAGCAGGCGGATCAACCCTCGCCCGAGGAGTATGAAAGGCGCCTTGGAATCTGCAAGGAATGCGAGAAACTAAACGCGGGAACCTGCGACGCCTGTGGGTGCTATGTGGAGCTTCGCGCGGCTTCAAAGATCAGTCATTGCCCTTATAAAAAGTGGTAGGATATCGCTATTTCCGAGGAATCGTCCGCAATATTTAGGCAGACTGACGAAGCCGGCAATGATACAATCTGTGTATCGTGGTCACAGGATAACCTAAGTTACCGGGCCGTAGAATATTTATAGATTCATTAACCATATTACGGAGGAATAAGATGAACAGTGCAAAAGAATGCATTGAGAGCGGAAAGGCCGTTCTCGGAATCGAGTTTGGTTCAACAAGAATTAAAGGAGTACTTATAGGCGAGGATCATGTGCCTATCGCAACCGGCGATCATGAATGGCAGAACCGCCTTGAAAACGGGGTTTGGACATATTCTCTTGATGATATCTGGAACGGACTTCAGGATTGCTATTCAAATCTCAGAGCGGATGTCAAGGAAAGATACGATATCGAGATCAAGAACCTTGCAGCAATCGGCTTTTCCGGCATGATGCACGGTTATATGCCCTTCGACAAGGAAGGAAACCTTCTCACCCCTTTCAGAACCTGGAGAAATACTATTACCGGACAGGCTGCAAAGGAACTTACCGACCTCCTTGGATTCAATATTCCTCAGCGCTGGAGCATTGCCCATCTTTATCAGGCAATCTTAAACGGCGAGGACCATATAGATAAGATTGACTTCTTTACAACTCTTGCCGGTTACATCCATTGGCAGATGACAGGAGAGAAGGTTATGGGTATCGGAGAAGCTTCCGGTATGTTCCCCATCGACTCTTCTAAATGCGATTACAACAGCGAGATGCTTGATAAGTTTGATGATCTTCCTAAGGTTAAAGAGCTTCCCTGGAACATCCGCGAGATACTTCCCAAGGTACTTGTAGCCGGTGAAAATGCCGGAAAGCTTACGGAGGAAGGTGCTAAGAAACTTGACGTATCCGGAAACCTTCAGGCCGGAATTCCCATCGCTCCTCCCGAGGGAGATGCGGGAACAGGTATGGTTGCTACCAATTCCGTTGCCGTAAGAACGGGTAATGTTTCCGCGGGAACCAGCGTATTTGCTATGGTTGTACTTGAGGAAGACTTAAAGAAGGTTCATGAAGAGCTTGACCTTGTTACCACACCTGCGGGACCTGCAGTAGCGATGGTTCATTGCAACAACTGTACCTCAGACTTAAACGCTTGGGTAGGACTTTTCAAAGAATTCGCAGATATGTTCGGAATGGACGTAAGCTTAAATACCATCTACGGTATGCTTTACAACAATGCTCTTAAGGGAGAGAAGGACTGCGGCGGACTTCTTGCTTTCAATACTCTTTCGGGAGAGCCTGTTATCGGAACTGACGAAGGACGTCCTATGTTCGCAAGAAAGCCCGATGCACAGATGAATCTTGCCAACTTTATAAGAACTCACCTCTACGCATCTCTCGCTACCTTGAAGATTGGATGCGATATCCTTTTCAAGGAGGAGAAGGTTAAGGTAGATACCATCTACGGACATGGCGGACTCTTTAAGACAAAGGGTGTAGGACAGAGCATCCTTGCGGCAGCTATGAACGCTCCCGTAGCAGTAATGGAGACAGCGGGAGAAGGCGGACCCTGGGGAATGGCTCTCATTGCCGCTTATATGATCAGAAAAGAAGCGGGAGAAGGACTTGATAAATATCTTTCAGACAAGGTATTCCACGGCGAAAAGGGAAGCGTTATGCAGCCTGATGCATCGGATGTAGCCGGATTTGATAAGTATATCGAAACCTACGTAAAGGCTATCCCCGCCCAAAAGGATATCTGCAAGGCTATAGACCTGTAAAGCAATAAATGACTTATTTAGTGCAATAATTAATAGGCAAAAGGATATAGGAGGATTATAAAATGTTAACTGTTAAGAAATATCAGTTCTGGTTTTGCACCGGATCTCAGGATC
>JAFPRD010000272.1:0-1525 GCA_017401005.1 Lachnospiraceae bacterium | reverse complement strand
GGTCGAACACCATCTCATAGACCTCTTCGGGTCGGCAGTTGGGTTTGTCCACCTTGTTCACCACGACAATGGGTTTGAGACCTATCTGAAGAGCCTTCTGGAGTACGAAACGCGTCTGGGGCAGAGGTGATGAGATAGAGAATGATATCTTCAAGCTTGAAGACAAGGAGATATCCAGTTCTGTGATCGGTGAGATCGTTATGCAGAAGCTTAAGGATATCGATGCGGTTGCTTATGTTAGATTCGCTTCCGTTTACAGAGAGTTCAAGGATGTTAATACATTCATGGATGAGCTTAAGAAAATGATGCTCGGTAAATAATACTACTTTTATGATCTCCCGCTTAATGCGGGGGATTTTTTATTGATCATCTGCTAAAATATAAACGTATTATGTATGTAAAGTTCTGAATAACTACAACTATAGAGATCAAGGATGATGAGATATGGCTGAGAATGATAAGAAGAACTTAAAAGAGAATATCGTCGGAGAGGCAGTTGATAATTACAAGAATACTGTTCGCATTGAGCAGGGTTTCTTTTCTTACAAGAGCAGTGACGAAGCTAAGCTTGCTGCTTCCGAGGCGGATGCGATAAGCAAACTTAACGGCAAGATCGATTACAACAGGCCGCAGACGGTTCATATCCTTTATGACAAGATCATTGATCAGAACATGCTCCACAGCCCGGAGGGAACCACCTTTCTTATAGAGCTTCGTACTTATCTTGAAGACAATCTGTCTGCGCTTGACCATCCCATAAAAGGCATTCCTTCTGAAAAATTTAATGATCCCGATGCAGAGAGACAGGGCAAGCTCAAGGGAAAACTTATTTCCGTTGCTGACGCGGAGAAAAGACTTGACCGTATCAGAAACGCAAGAAAAAGAGATGCGGAGAATTTCAGGAAGAGCAAGCTTACCAGAGATATAATTATAGTTTTTCTCGCTGCCTGCATCCTTGCAATGCTTGTTATCAGTGGACTCAGCGATACACCAAGTATCCTGAATTACGAGAATGAGTTGCAGGATAAATATGCCGATTGGGAGACGGAGCTTAATGAGCGTGAGTCTGCAGTGCGTGCCAAAGAAAAAGAGCTTGGCATAACAAGTCGCGAATAAATCACAGAAAGTACATATTTTTCTGCTATATTTATGGCTGACGGAGGAAGTTTCTAATGGACAAACCTGTGATCTTAGTTGTTGATGATGAGAGTAGAATGAGGAAGCTTGTAAAAGACTTCCTGACCAGGAGCGGATATGCCGTTGTCGAAGCAGAAGACGGAAGCGAAGCTCTTGAAAAATTTTATCAGAATAAATCCATTTCACTTATCATACTTGATGTTATGATGCCCAAACTTGACGGGTGGGAAGTTTGCAGGGAGATACGTAAAAACTCTCGTATTCCGATCATAATGCTGACAGCGAAGTCCGAAGAGATGGATGAGCTTATGGGCTTCGAACTTGGTGTCGATGAATATATTTCCAAACCTTTTTCACCAAAGATCCTTGTTGCAAGAGTTGAGGCTAT
>JAFPRD010000271.1:0-2420 GCA_017401005.1 Lachnospiraceae bacterium | reverse complement strand
TAACAAGGACTCTGATGATAAATGTCTCCTTGTCCCCGATTACCATTACACTTTCTTTTACCATAATCCCTCCAAATATGGACAAACTTCCCAAAAATATAACCCTTTGACGTAATTATACTAAATAATATTTCATAAAGAAAGATTTATTACAAAAAAAGAACTACAACAAATGCTGCAGTTCTCTTTTGTAAATCAGATCAGATAGAAGCGATATCAACTATTGACAGGCTCTCCTCTGCGATAGCGTTTTCAAGCGCCTTTGCAAGAGCGTTTGCCGTGTCCATAGCTGTGATACAGTACACTCCGGTCTCGATGGCATTACGGCGAATAAGGAATCCGTCACGGGTCTTATCTCTGCCCTGGGTAGGAGTATCGATTACGAGGTCGATCTTGTGTCCAAGGATAAGGTCCATAACCGTCGGTGACTCCTGTGAAATCTTGTTAACCTTTCTTGCCTTGACTCCGGCCTCTGTAAGTGCCTTAGCTGTTGACCTTGTTGCGTAGATGATGTATCCCAGCTTTTCAAATCTCTTGGCAACGGCGATTGCTTCGCCCTTGTCAGCATCCTTTACTGTGATGATCATCTGCTTATGTTTGGGAAGCTCAACTCCGGCTCCGAGGAATGCTTTGTAAAGAGCTTCGTGGTAGCTCTTTGAGATACCGAGGCATTCACCTGTGGACTTCATCTCAGGTCCTAAGCTTATCTCGGCACCTCTAATCTTCTCGAAGGAGAAAACAGGCATCTTGATAGCGTAGTAAGGTGACTCGGGCTGAAGACCGGGCTCGTATCCAAGCTCTCTGATAGTCTTTCCGAGAATTACTTCCGTAGCAAGGTCAACAATAGGAATACCGGTTACCTTGCTGATATAAGGAACGGTTCTTGAAGACCTGGGGTTAACCTCGATAACATATACATCCTCATCGATAGCGATGAACTGAATATTGATCATACCCTTTACGTGAAGAGCCTTTGCAAGGCGTCTTGTGTACTCGGCGATCTTGTCCTTTATAAGCTTACCGATAGTCGGAGCGGGATATACGCTGATCGAGTCTCCGGAGTGGATACCTGTACGCTCGATATGCTCCATAATACCGGGGATAAGGATATCTGTTCCGTCGCAAACCGCGTCAACTTCAATCTCCTTACCCTGAAGATATTTATCAACAAGGATGGGGTGATCCTGAGCGATACGGTTGATGATCTCCATAAAGATCTCAATTTCTTCATCATTTGTGGCAATCTGCATACCCTGTCCGCCAAGAACGTAGGAAGGACGTACAAGTACGGGATACCCGAGGCGGTTAGCAACTGCTTTAGCTTCCTCTGCGGTGTAAACAGTTCCGCCGGCAGCTCTGGGGATTCCCGTCTGCTGAAGGATCTCGTCAAAGAGCTCTCTGTCCTCGGCTGCATCAACATCTTCAGCCTTTGTTCCGAGGATAGGTACACCGATCTTCATAAGGTGCTCGGTAAGCTTGATAGCGGTCTGTCCGCCGAACTGAACTACAGCTCCGTCAGGCTTTTCTATATCAACGATAGCCTCAACATCCTCGTTTGTAAGGGGCTCGAAATAAAGCTTGTCGGCAATATCAAAGTCGGTCGAAACCGTTTCGGGGTTGTTGTTTACGATAATGGTCTCGTATCCTGCCTTAGAAAAGGCCCATGTTGCATGTACAGAGCAGTAGTCAAACTCTACACCCTGTCCGATTCTGATAGGACCGGATCCGAGGACAAGAACCTTCTTCTTTCCGGAAGTCTCTCTCGCCTCGTTCTCTCCGCCGTATACAGAGTAGTAGTAAGGAGTCTCGGCGTCAAACTCTGCCGCACAGGTATCAACGATCTTGTAAACGGGAGTAATACCTTCTTTTCTTCTGAGAGCTAAGATATCTTCTTCTTTTATGCCTGTAAGGCGGGCGATAACATTATCGGGGAATTCGATCCTCTTAGCCTGCAAGAGAAGTTCCTTATCAAGAGCTTTTCCGCTCTTTACTTCTTCCAGAGCGCTTTCCATCTCTACGATGGTATTTATCTTATCGATAAACCAAAGGTCTATCTTGGTAATATCGTGAATCTCCTCGTAGGAAATTCCCTTTCTCAAAGCCTCTGCAATAACCCAGATTCTCTGGTCGTCGACTATGTTAAGTCTGTCTCTCAATTCATCTGCCGAAAGAGCTGAGAAGTCGTAGCTTCTTAAGCAGTCAACATGCTGCTCGAGAGAGCGGATTGCCTTCATAAGCGCGCCTTCAAAATTGTTGCAGATACTCATTACCTCTCCGGTAGCCTTCATCTGAGTAGTGAGGGTACGCTTGGCGGTAATAAATTTATCAAAGGTGAGTCTGGGCATCTTAACTACGCAGTAGTCAAGAGCAGGCTCGAAGGATGCATAAGTCTTCTTGGTAATGGCATTCTTTATCTCATC